>JAJCYL010000421.1 GCA_029262955.1 Cytophagales bacterium
GTGAGCTGGTTAATGATTAAGGCCAGATCATTCTTCTTTTTTAGTGCTTCCAACCCTGGCATTGAAAACGGAGGCATGCTTGGAGAATCCAAAATGAAAATTTTTGATCTCATACCTGATCGGTATAAGCCAAAAACAACACTCCTCGAACCCGGCATTCAACTTTTGGACTTTAATCTCACACTAAAGAAAGAAGAGATCTCTTATCCTTTCATTCTTAAACCGGACATTGGTGAGCGTGGTTGGATGGTTAAAAAAATCAGTAATCAATCTCAATTGCAGTCTTACTTATCTGAGATCAAAGTGCCTTTTCTTCTTCAGGATTACATTGACTGGCCAATTGAATTGGGTGTTTTCTACTACAGGCTACCTAACGAAGAGAATGGAAAGGTTACTTCGATCGTGGTGAAAGAAATGCTGACCGTCATAGGAGATGGGGAGTCTTCAGTTGAAAAATTATTAGCCCGAAACGCCAGATCGGTTATTACACTTAAGGAGATTAAGAAGACAAGCGGCGAAACCTTTAGCTATATACCCGAAGTCGGTGAAGAAGTTGAGGTAGTGCCCATTGGTAATCATTGCAGGGGAACTACTTTCCTAAATGGCAATCATTTAATAAATGACAAAATTCATGAAACATTCGATATTGCTGCCAAAACCTATCCTGAATTCTATTTTGGCCGGTTCGATATCAGATGTGAGTCAATTCAAGAACTGGAAAAAGGTAACTTCTCAATTCTGGAATTAAATGGCTGCGGCGCCGAACCGGGTCATATCTATCAGCCGGGATATTCTCTGATTCAAGCATATAGAGATCTTATATTTCACCTTAATCTCATGTATGTGATTGCCAGACAGAATCACAAGAATGGGGTCCCATATATGACATTCAAAGAAGGAGTCGGTCTAATTAAATTTCTTCGACACTATAACCGTACCAAGGAGTAATGCCCTTTGTACCTACATTTTTGGTGGGCATTATATTCAGCTACCTGGGCTCAATTCCTCCCGGAATGATCAATATCAGTGTACTGCAATTGTCAATGCAAAATAGGAAAGCAGCGGCTTTATCATTCACTTTGGCATGCGTCCTTGTTGAGTTCATTTATGCCGCAATTGCGGTGCAATTTCAGATGTTTCTCACTGACAACACTTCCATTTCAAGTTATTTTCAATTGATTACAGCTATAGTGCTATTCGGTTTGGGTATTGCTAATCTCATCAAAAAAACTAAAGCTATTGAACCCCAAAAAGGAGAGAAGAGAAACGCTTTTTTGAAAGGCACCCTGATCAGTATCGCAAATCCACTGGCTATACCCTTTTGGTTGGCAGTCACCATATCCCTTCAATCTATGGATTGGATAGTTTTGGAAGGTGCAGCATTTTGGTGGTATATCACTGGGATATCGACAGGGACTTTTTTGCTTTTACTAACTATTATTGTCCTTGCCTCCAGGTATTCATTAATCCTTAACAATCATTTCTTAGTACACAAAGTCCCGGGTTTAATATTTATTGGAATGGGGCTTTGGTCGTTTTTTCAATGGGCTACTTGAGCTTCTGGCTCCACCAGTTTTCCGGAGAAACCCTCCGGTCAAACTTCAATGCATCATTCAACCAAAGCATGAACCTTCTCAGGGGGCTATTGGCCAAAACGATTCCCACCTTATTCCACCATTTTGTATAATCCTTGTTATATGGACACACTCTAATGCAAATGGCGCAATCGGAATTGCTGTTGACCCAAAATCGGAAACACTTCTCCGCATTTACGGTCCATTTCGTGACAGCAGCATGGCTTGAGAAATTTGGTGGTTCATTCTGAGGTTTTCCCGCTGCTATCGCTTTTGCCGGACATGCTGTGCTGCATTTCCTGCACATTTCACAAAATTTCTTGACGCCAAATTCAATCGGGCGATCAATCTCCAAAGGTAAATCAGTCAACACCTTAGCTATCCTTACATTTGGACCATACTTCCTGCTAATCAACAACCCATGACGTCCATATTCGCCGAGTCCGGATTGAATAGCCATAGGGATGCTCTGTCCCGTATCGTTTAAGGAAGCAACCGCAGAATAGCCCAGGTTAACAATAAATTGAGCTAATGAATTCGCACACTCCAAACTGGAAGAATAACCCAACCCGGTAGTGGTGCCACTCAGGGCAGCAGGAAAGGTTTTGCCTAATTGATAATCCATTGGCATAATTAGTACAATGGCGTACTTTAATCCTTCGGGCAATTTCAACTCTGGTGCCTCAGATGTCTTTCTATTGAAATGATGAGAATAAATCCATCGATCATCAAGCTCACATATCCCAACATCACCAGCGCCAAACATCTTAGCTGCCTTTTTTACCCTCTTAGTCGTATCATTTAAAGATTCTAGTTCAATTTTTTCAGGAGGACCTTGCGTCTGAATAGAATAGTAATCCGTAAATCCCTCTACCCTGCCCTCCGATTCAAATTTCATTTCACCAATTACATCGGTCAAATGCCAACTTGCATTCCTTAATGCGTAATCCCAATGATTGAACCCTTTGGACTTCTTTGGAGCGTAATTGGTGATATCATAGCTAATGAAAAAGTTCTTCGGATCAACATTTTCATCCCAAGCCGACCGATTGAAGATGTCGTTTCGCTGATTGAATGGCTTAAAAGTATCTTTTAGCTCAAAGAGACGACTGATATAGTTTTTCGGGAGTTCCTTTATGAATTTTGTTTTGAACATAGGTGTATGGTACTCAAAGTAAATAGCCCCGGAGACTAATCCGAGGCTTTTCCTTTTATTTTTATTGGAATAGATTATTCCGACATTTCCGTAGACGGTGGCTTCGCTGTAAAACCTCTTTGCTGAAGCATATCCAGCAATCATAAATCGACACTGACATAACAATTTTTCCGTTTTCTAATTTAAATCAGGAATTGTCATTAGACTTTCTATTACATGGTCAAATCACTTCAAAATCAAGCACTTAACATGTGATTGGCTCGTCACCATAGCGATGCTATGCCTCCTCGACCTAAGTACTTGATTTTCTTGTGCTTTAACCCTTCATAAC
>JAJCYL010000422.1 GCA_029262955.1 Cytophagales bacterium
TGGTTGTAGAAAATTCAGAGCGTTTTGGTCTGGCTCAATTGCATCAACTTCGAGGGCGGGTTGGTAGAGGTGCTGAACAGAGTTTTTGTGTTTTGATGTCCAGTTATAAGTTGAGCAAAGAAGCTCGTACCAGAATTGATACGATGGTTCGCACAAATAACGGCTTCGAAATAGCAGATGTAGACTTGAAACTGAGGGGACCAGGTGATTTGATGGGCACACAACAAAGTGGCGTTTTGGATTTACTAATTGCTGACCTTGGTAAGGATGGCAAAATCTTGCAGGCTGCCAGGTCTGCTGCAGTGGAACTTCTTGAGCAAGATCCTTTAATAGCAAAATCCGAAAATGTAATGGTAAAAAATCAAATAGACCGGACCTCCGTTCGCAATGATAACTGGAGTCGAATCAGTTGAGTTTGATTCTTACTCCAAGCATTATTTCTCGTGAATTTGTGGATAAAGAGTTTTCTATTTCAAAGCCTTTCGAGGCAACTATCCTCAGGAGTTTGACATTCAGAACATGAAATGTTTAAAATATCAGTGTCCAATGGGTTACCCTTTAGACCTAAAAAGGATTAACTGTAAGGAGGGAACTCCATTTTTTGGCTCGAAAATTGTATTTAAATCGTTGTGAAGATATTTGTTAGCGTTATTGGATTGATTGCCCTCTTATCTTTTGAGATAATTGGTCAAGACAATAGTGCTCAAATCGCGGATGCTAGTAGGTTTTATAGTAATCCGGAATTGGTAGTTCAGAATATTTATCCCAACCCCGCTTCTAATGTTGCCATTCTCAAATATTCTGTTTTTTCATCCGAGACCGAGGCCAAAATAATCGTTCACGATTTGTTGGGAAGTATGACAAAAGACTACCTACTCAATCCATTTGAAAAAACTTTGAAAATTGATACCCAGGATTTCAAAGAAGGGGTCTACTTCTACACACTTTATACTGAAGGTGAAAACAAGGTCACTAAGAAATTAATTATAAAAAAGTAGAACCCTCCCTCCTCTTTTTGCATTATATAGTTGTTGCGGTAAGCGATTGATCTTTGGCCATGATTTTACATACTACTATATTTGCACCCCTTATGCAAAAAGCTAAGAATTTTCGGTATTTGACGTTGATTTTGGTTCTGCCAATGTTGCTTTCTTGTAGTAAGCTCAGAAGACTACAAAAAAGTGATGACTGGGAGAGAAAGTTTAATGGCGCAATGGCCTATTATAATGAAAAAGATTACTATCGGGCGAGCGTTCTATTTGAAGAAGTGCTGCCATTAATAAGGGGAACAGAGCAAGCAGAAATAGCACAGTTCTACAATGCTTATTCTTATTATCATCAGAAGCAATATATTCTCAGTGCTCATTTCTTTAACAACTTTGCCACAATATACGCCAGGAGTGAGTTTGCCATGGAGGCAACGTTTATGCATGCCTATTCACTGTATTTACAGTCACCCCAGTATAATCTTGATCAAACCCCTTCGTACGAAGCGATTACTGCAATGCAGAATTTTATCAATAAGTATCCGTATAGTGAATATGCAGAAAGATCTACGGAAATTATTGACCAACTTCAGGTGAAACTTGAGCAAAAAGCCTATTGGAACGCGAAACAATATGAGAAGTTAAGACTTTATTCTGCAGCAATAATCTCATTTGAGAATTTCAAGAAGGACTTCCCTGACTCATATTTAAACGAGGAGATATTTTATCTTAAGCTTGAAACACAGTATACCTACGCAAGAAACAGTACTAGAAGAAGGCAGGTAGAAAGGTATCAAAAAGTTTTAGATGACTATTACGAATTTTTAGAAGAATACCCTCAAAGCCAATATTTAAAAGAGGCAGAGGAACTATATGCCCGGTCTTCAGATCGATTGGAAAAAGTTAAATTAGCGAACCTTAATGATTAATATAGATATGGCTACACAAGCATCAATTGTAACGCGAGATGTTCAAAAAATAGCAGAAGAAACAGGAAATGTTTATGAAACTGTTGCTATAATCTCAAAAAGAGCTAGACAAGTATCAAGCAATATTAAAGAAGAGTTGAGTGGTAAACTGGCTGAGTTTGCCTCATCGGTGGACAACCTTGAGGAAGTTTTCGAAAACAGGGAACAAATTGAGATTTCTAAGTTCTACGAAAGAATGCCCAAACCTTCTGCCATTGCCATTGAAGAATTTGTTGAAGGAAAGATAATGTATAGGTATCCTGAAGAAAGTGGCGAGTCAGAAAAGACTGAGAAGACAGAAAAGTCTGAATAAAAAACCCCCATGTTACGAGGGAAAAAAATCTTATTAGGAGTTTGTGGCAGTATTGCGGCTTATAAATCTGCACTTCTAATAAGGTTATTAGTTAAGTCCGGGGCTGATGTTAAAGTAGTAATGACATCTGCTGCTCATGACTTTATTAGTCCGCTTACGCTATCAACTCTATCTAAGAATCCTACGTTCTCCTCATTTACCAATGGTGAGAACGGGGAGTGGAACAATCACGTAGATCTAGGGCTTTGGGCTGATCTCATTTTAATTGCTCCTCTATCAGCAAATACATTAGCCAAATTGTCCAATGGTATTTGCGACAATCTATTATCAGTTATTTATTTATCGGCCAGATGTCCGGTTCTTTTGGCCCCTGCGATGGACCTTGACATGTACAAGCACCCTGCCACTGTTTCTAATTTAGAGAAGGTAATAAGCTTTGGTAATATCATTCTTGATGCGGAACATGGTGAATTGGCTAGCGGATTAATAGGTCAGGGGCGAATGGCTGAGCCGGAACATATTATAGAATTCATTGAATCATTTATTACAGAAAAAGGCCCTCTAAGAGGGAAAAAGGTGTTAGTAACAGCCGGCCCTACGTTTGAAGCCATTGACCCTGTCAGATTTATTGGTAACCACTCCTCTGGAAAAATGGGGTATGCTCTTGCTGAAGAGGCTGCAAATCTGGGTGCCAGCGTCGTATTGGTAAGCGGGCCGTCAAATCAGCGAATCGATCATCCCATGGTGAAAGTTGAGCAGGTTACATCCGCTTGGGAGATGCTAGAGGTTTGTAATACTCATTACAGCAAAACTGACATAAGCATTTTTGCCGCCGCAGTAGCTGATTATAGACCAGAAGTGATGGCTGAGCAAAAAATTAAAAAAAGTAGCGAAACTATGGTGGTTGAACTGGTAAAGAATCCTGACATAGCTGCCGAACTGGGAAAGATCAAAACCGCATCACAATTTAATGTCGGTTTTGCCTTGGAAACTGAAAATGAGCGTCAAAATGCTACGGAGAAATTGAAAAAGAAGAATTTTGACATGATCGTGCTTAATTCATTGCAAGATGAGGGAGCCGGATTTTCTGGGGATAGAAATAAAGTCAGTATTATTGATAATAATAATATTGTCATGGATTTTGAGTTAAAAGATAAAGTGGAAGTGGCAAAGGACATTCTACAGGCTATTCTTACTCGTTATGAAAATTAGAGTCCTCCTTTTAATTACAACCATCATATCTTTTACTGCCTTAGGCCAGGAGCTAAATTGCTCAATTTTTGTCAACGCAGAGCGAGTAGAATCCACAGAGCGAGAAGTGTTTAAAGAAATGGAGATTGCGTTTGCCCAATTTCTAAATAATAGAAAATGGACTAACGATAATTTCACCCAGGATGAACGCATTAATTGCAACATTGTCCTCAATGTACAGAATATGCCTTCTGTCGGGATATTTGATGCGACGGTGCAAATAGTATCTGCCAGGCCTGTATATGGCACAAGTTATGAAAGCATTGTTTTCAATTTTGCCGATCGGGATTGGGATTTTGAGTACAATGAATCGCAACCGTTGCAATTCGATGACAATGTTTTTACCAATAATATAACTTCATTACTGGCCTTTTATGCATATACCATCATTGGGCTTGATTATGATACATTTGGTAAACTTGGAGGGGATCAATATTTTCAGAAAGCCTGGAATTTGGTCAATGTGGCACAGCAATCTGGCAGATCCGGATGGGATCAGTTTGATAGTAACAGGAATAGATATTGGTTGGCAGAAAACCTAATTAACATTCAAATGAGGCCCATTCGAGAAGGCTTATATGATTATCATCGATTAGGGCTGGACGTGTTCGAAGAAAAACCGGAAGATGCCAGGAGGACGATTTCCGATGTTCTTAAAAAGACCCAGGGGGTAAATCAGTCTCGGCCAAATTCCATCTTAACAATTGCCTTCCTTGATGCGAAAACTGATGAGATTACGCAAATATTTTCAGAAGGGAACCCATCAGTAAGAAGGGATACTTACAATACATTAGTAAAGCTGGACCCAAGCAATACAGATAAGTATCAACCACTTATAAAGAACTAGCCTGAGGGTAAATGCATGCTTTTCTTTAGGTTCTTATCCAAGCTCCCACTTTCTATTCTGTATATACTTAGTGATGTTCTCTATCTCGTTATGAGATACGGATTTAGATATCGAGTTGAGATAGCCCGAAATAATATAACAAACTCCTTTCCTAATAAGTCTGAGGGTGAAGTTGAAGTAATCCTCAATAAATTTTATTCAAACCTTGCAGACCTCATCATAGAATCAATAAAGCTCCTATCTATTTCGAAGGACGAACTTAACCAACGTGTGTCTGTGAAAAATTTGGAGGTAGTGTTGAAGCATTTTGAAAATCAGACATCTATGTTACTTGTAGCTTGCCATCAGTTTAATTGGGAATGGATGGTGACTGCGGGGAGAACACATACTCCATATGCATTTACTTCGGTTTACCGACCATTGAATAATAAGTTTTTTGATCACCTAATGATTGCTGTACGGACCAGGTTTAAAGGCAAATTGATTTCGAATAAGCAATTGATAGATGATCTCACCGAAAATGCTGAGGTTGCAGCATATAGTATGGTAATGGATCATGTATCAAGCAAACACCATTATTGGACCACTTTTCTTAATCAGGACACAGTATTTGATACCTCTATAGATTTTCATACTCAATCTTTTCAGTTGCCAGCGATTTACCCGAAATTGAAAAAATTGAAAAGAGGATACTATTGTATAGAGTTAATCCCACTTGGGGAACCTCCCTACTGTGAACCCGCTACCTTGTTACCTAAGTTTATTAATGAGATTGAGCAATCAATATTAGAGCAGCCAGAAACATATCTGTGGACTCACAGGCGCTGGAAATATGAAAAGCCTGAGCTAAAAAACTTCTGAAATATTTCAATTCCTGAGATTTCTCAAATAACGTTTTAATGTTATATTAGAATATTGAAACAGTTGTTTATAACATAGTAAGAATAGCTACTATGGGAAATGTGAGATTCTGGAGGTCAGTTTCAACTCTTTTCCTGTTGGGCCTATTTGGGCACCTGAGTGCTCAAAATGGAGATTATACTATGGGTGCCAGATCCTCATCTTTAGGCGGAGCTACAGTATCCATAGCAGACGAATGGGCCGTCTTTAATAATGTAGCAGGCTTGGGGGACCAGAGAGCAACCTCAGCTCTCATCTCCTATCAAAATAAGTACGGAATTGCCTCATTCAATACCTTTGGAGCTGCATTAATTAAGCCTTTATCCTTTGGAGTCAGTGCATTGTCAGCCTACAAATTTGGTGACGACCTTTTCAGTGAGCAGAAGCTGGCCTTTTCATTTGCCGATCAAATCGGAATAGTATCGCTCGGTACTGCCATCAATTATATACAGTACAAAATCGCTGACGTTGGATCAAGGGGTCTATTTTCTATTGATTTTGGTGGTATCGTCTCATTTGGGGACCTATTCCATTTTGGTGCATTTATCTCAAACATTAATCAAGCCATGGTCTCAAATTTCGAGAATGAGAATCTGCCAACAATCATGAGAGCCGGATTTAGCTATTATCCTCTTGAGAGGATAGTGTTTAATGTTGAAATTAGAAAGGACCTTGATTTTGATGAGCAGTTTAGGACTGGCATTGAATATAATTTTTTTAAAAAATTCTATGCCAGGACAGGCTTTTCGACACAACCATTTCATTCCAGTTTTGGGTTGGGTTTCAGACCGAATAAAGTTTTAGTGGATTATGCCTTTAGTAGCAATTCCAATCTCGGAGATGTTCATGAAATATCGGTGATTTATGCGATTGGACTCCAATGAAAAAGTTAATTCTTGCCCTGATTTTTTTACTTCCAATGCTTGAGGTCTCTAGTCAAGAGATCGCCGAGATAGACGTTCAGGCATTCGCAGAGGAGATTTTCCAGTTGCAGGACGACGAGCTTAATTATGAGGATTTGTATGAGTCGCTATTGCTGTTGTACTCTAATCCACTCAATCTAAATATTGCCAATAGTGAGGACTTGGCCAGTTTATATATCTTAACTCCTCAGCAAATTCAAAACTTTCTTCAATATCGAATTAATAATGGTTCATTGATTTCAATTTATGAATTACAAGCAATCCCTACCTTCGATTTAACCACAATTCGTAAAATAGTTCCTTTTGTTACTGTCGAGGAGAGGGCATCAGATACTCGACCTTTATTGCAACGGATTGCTGAGGAAAAGAATAGTTTCTTACTTCTTCGACTGGAGAGGACAATTGAGAAGTCTGAAGGGTTTATTGCATCTGATACAAGCGCCGAAGGTGAACCCTTTCCTAAATACTCAGGAAGCAGAAATAAAGTTTATTCAAGATTTCGAGTGAGCAGGTCCAAGGATTTCAGCATCGGATTTACACTCGAAAAGGATGCAGGTGAACAATTTAATTTTGACAGGCAAATAAGACGTTATGGGGCAGATTTTCTTAGTTACCATGTAGTTCTGGAGAATCAGGGTCGGTGGAAATCGCTGGCATTTGGGGACTACCAAATTCAATTGGGTCAGGGCCTTTTATTAGGAGCTGGATTTAACCCTGGCAAGGGTTCTGAGACTATTACAACCATTAAGCGGACAAGTACTGGAATTAGGCCATATTCTTCAGTTTTGGAATCAGGATTTTTCCGGGGGGCGGCAGCTACTTATGAATTTAAGCATCTTGAAATCACAGGTTTTTTCTCTCATCAATTTGTGGATGCAACTGTACAAAACGATAGCACCTTTAATGAGTTAGATGAGTTTATTACGTCTATTCAGGGTTCTGGATTTCATAGAACAGCAAGCGAATTAAATAGTAAAGATCAGATTCGGGAGCAAGTGGTTGGTACCAATGTGACCTTCAAAACTGACAATAGGAATTTTTCAGTTGGTCTGAATGTATTAAATACTAAGTATAGTATTCCAATTATCAAAAGGCCCTCTAATTACAATAAATTCGAGTTTAACGGGCGTCAAAACATTTCTGGTAGTCTCTTTTCTAATTTACTCTGGGAGAATTTCAATTTTTTTGGCGAAGTGGGTATGTCCAAATCCGGCGGTGTTGGTGCTATTGGTGGTTTAATAGCCAGCCTGTCAAATCGAATTGCAATTAGTTTAGTTCTGAGAAACTATGACCGTGATTTTCATTCATTTTATGGCAATTCATTTGGTGAAAATTCTAGAAATATTAATGAAAAAGGAATTTATTGGGGGTTGAAATTTTCTCCTTTTAGAACATTGTTTTTTACGGCATACTATGACCGCTTTAGGTTTCCCTGGCTTAAGTTTCGAGCTGAGGCACCATCAAATGGTTATGAATACCTCATCAGATTAAATTTTGTCCCATCTTCAAATGTTAATTTGTTTGCTCAATTCCGACAAGAAAGCAAGGAGCGTAACTCGAATTCGGATAATAGCCTGCAAAGACTTTCGCCGGGTGTGAAAAGCAACTATTTATTGAATCTTGATTACCAGCCCAATGCCATTGTTGGTATTAAATCACGCCTACAATGGAGCAATTTTAGCTTTGAAGGTTCTAAATCGAGGGGATTTGCAATTATTCAGGATTTTAATTTCAAAATTGGGAAACTCAAAGTTGGAACACGATTTGCGTTATTCGAAGTAGATAATTTTGAAAACAGGCAATTTGCCTATGAGAAGGACGTTTTATATGCGTTTTCGATTCCCGCATATACAGGTGTAGGGATAAGAAATTACTTGCTTTTACAATACACCTTGAATAATAAACTTACCTTTTGGGCACGATTGGCAAGGACTGCCAGGAATGATGTTGAAAAAATTGGAAGTGGATTTGACACTATTAATGACGACCACAAGACGGACCTGAAAATACAGGTTCGGTATAAGTTGTAAGAATAAACAAAATAATAGCAATGAGACTACTGATAGCAACTGTAATATGTACCTGTTTAACTTTGTCTAGCGAAGCTCAACTAGGGAAACTAAAAAAATCGATTAATAAAGCTATTGGGGGAGACAAGCTTTCCACAGAAGAAGTCGCCAAAGGATTGAAAGAGGCCCTGGTGAAGGGAACTGGCAAAGGAACAAATCAAGCATCAAAGCAAGATGGGTTTCTTAAGAACCCCATGATTAAAATCCTATTTCCACCGGATGCAGAGATGGTGGAAAGCAAACTACGTCAAATAGGAATGGGTCGGCAGGTTGATCGATTTATTGTGTCTATGAATCGGGCTGCAGAACTCGCTGCTAAAGAGGCCAAACCAATTTTCGTTTCCGCTATTAAATCGATGACCATCCAAGATGCCTGGGGAATACTCAAAGGAGAAGATGATGCGGCCACTCGTTATTTGGACCGAACTACCTCAAACCAATTGTTTGCCAAATTCAACCCAATCATCAAAAAATCATTGGATAAGGTGAATGCAACCAAGTACTATAAAGAGTTAATTGCAGCCTACAACAAGGTTCCAATGGTTGAAAAAAAGGACCCTGATCTTGATAAACATGTCACAGATAGGAGTATTGATGGTCTATTTAGCCTAATCGCAGTTGAGGAGGCGAATATTCGAAAAAACCCGGGGGCCAGAACAACCGACTTATTAAAAAAGGTGTTTAGTCAATAATGCACCTAAGATCGAATAGACTAATTTATCAACCCACAACACCAGCAGATTTAGATTTCGTAACCTACCTGGAAGGGAGTGAAGACCATTTGAATTATATCTGTCCCTCGACTGTCGATCAACATCGGAAATTTATAGAGAACCCAGACGTATATCACTTAATTGTGCGAAAAACCGATAATACTGCCATCGGTTTTGTGTTTCTCAGCGGACTCCGGTCTCCAAATAAATCCTTAGAACTCCGGAGGATGATCATTATAGAGAAGGGAATGGGATATGGTAGAGAAGTACTGATGACCGTTAAAAAATTGTGTTTTGAAGAATTGAATTTTCATCGACTCTGGTTAGATGTCTTCGATTACAATCACAGAGCCATTTCATTATACCAGTCGGAAGGCTTGGTTGAAGAGGGAGTTCTAAGAGAATGTATCTACAAAGACGGAATTTATAGGAATTTACTGCTATTAAGTATGCTGGAGAACGAGTATGTCATTCCATAATCCATTCTACCCTTGACAAAGAATTTTCCCTTTTCGGCATTGGTTGTTGTTCATCATAATAGCCCATGTAGAAAAGCCCCAGGCATTTCTCTCCCTCATTCATTTCTATAAACTCGTTCATATAATTGATGACTGAAGGAGAGCTCCAATAAGATCCGATACCGTAGGCATGACTTGATAACCACATATTTTGAACTGCAGTAGCGACGGCAGCCAATTCTTCCCACTCTGGAAGGCGTTCGTCGGGATCCCTTTGCATGCAGATCAAGATTATTGCTGCGGCCCTCCGAGGATTTGATTGTAGTTTCTGATATTTCTTCTCGAGAAACTTCTGGCCTACGAATTCCTCTTTATACTTCTTTGCCATAAAATCTCCAAGCCTTCCTTTGGCACTACTTTTTAGTACTTTAAATCTCCAGGGCTGCGTAAGTTTGTGATTTGGCGCACAATTGGCGTTTTCCAGCATTTCTCGGATGAGGTCATCACTAATTTCTTTGTCAATATATTGTGCCGGAAATATTGACCGTCTGCTTCGAATTACCTCATTCAGCAAATCGGCCTTTTCACTTCTCATTTCGAAATCTTTTGTAAGTATTAATTAGGCCGTTAGTGGAACTGTCGTGTGATTCAACTTTCTCATTGCCGCTTAACTCAGGTAATATCTTGTTAGCTAGCTGCTTACCGAGTTCGACTCCCCATTGATCAAAACTGTATATATTCCAGATTATACCTTGTACGAATATTTTGTGCTCATACATGGCTATTAGTGCCCCTAGTGTATGTGGCGTTAATTTTTTCACTAAAATGGAGTTGGTAGGACGATTCCCTTTAAACACTTTGAACGGGACCAAGAGATCTATTTCTTCAGCAGTTTTGTCTGAATTTTCAAGCTCTTGCCTCACTTCAAGCTCCGACTTTCCCTGCATTAATGCCTCTGTTTGAGCAAAGAAATTTGCCAACAATTTGTCATGATGATCTCCCGTGGGATTTTGATTATTAGCAGCCGCGATGAAATCACATGGAATGAGCTTGGTGCCTTGATGTATCAGTTGATAAAATGCGTGCTGGCCATCTGTTCCTGGCTCACCCCAAATTATTGGACCAGTTTGATAACTAACCTCGTTGCCATCACGATCGACATATTTGCCATTGCTCTCCATATCTCCTTGTTGGAAATAGGCAGAGAAATTTTGCATATAGTGATCATAGGGTAAAATGGCCTGTGTATCGGCATCAAAAAAATTGTTATACCAAA
>JAJCYL010000423.1 GCA_029262955.1 Cytophagales bacterium
AGACTTTAAGATTGATATTATGTTGGACTCAGGTCCAAATGCACGAACGGTTCAAATAACTTTAAATCCCTTCACATTAATTGGAGCAACAACAAGATCTGGATTATTGACATCTCCTTTAAGATCAAGATTTGGGATCACCTCCAGATTGGAATATTATGATTCCAAGATCCTGACTACGATAGTTAATAGATCTGCCTCTATACTTGATACACCCATTGATGGAGATGCTGCATTTGAAATCGCTCGAAGAAGTAGGGGTACACCTAGGATTGCCAATAATTTGTTGAGGAGGACTAGAGATTTTGCTCAAATCAAAGGGGAAGGAATCATTACGAAGGAGATCTCAGAAATGGCATTAACTGCACTTAATGTTGATGAGAACGGCTTAGACGAAATGGACAATAGAATCTTATCAACAATAATTGAGAAATTTAAGGGTGGGCCTGTTGGACTAGGGACAATTGCAACAGCATGTAGTGAGGAGTCTGAAACTATCGAAGAAGTATATGAGCCTTTTCTCATCCAGGAGGGATATTTGAAAAGGACATCAAGAGGTAGAGAGGCCACGGAATTAGCCTACAAGCATTTGAGTGTGCCTCCACCGGGCAAAACACCGTCTCTCTTTGATTAATTGGCTCAAAAATGAGGCCATTAAATAAAAGCAACTACACGCAATTAATTAAGACTACTGCTTCTGATCTGGGGTTTGATTTATGTGGAATAGCTAAAGCAGAATACTTAACGCAAGAAGCTCCAAGACTCGAAAAATGGCTGAATCAGGGGAAACATGGCAGAATGGCTTATATGGCCAATCATTTTGAAAAAAGGATGGATCCAACGAAGTTGGTAGAAGGAGCTAAATCAGTTATCTCATTAATTTATAACTATTATCCAGATAGAGATCTTGACACCAATGGCAATTACAAGATTGCAAAATATGCCTATGGAGAAGATTATCACTTTGTTGTCAAAAGGAAATTGAAAGCATTTTTTCAAATTTTGCAGCAAGAAATAGGAGAAATAAGTGGACGTGTCTTTGTGGATTCGGCCCCTGTTCATGAAAGGGCCTGGGCACAAAAATCCGGGTTGGGATGGATAGGTAAAAACAGCCTGTTGCTAAATAAACAGAAAGGATCCTTCTTTTTTCTTGCCGAGATAATCATAGATCTTGAGCTGGAATACGATTTACCTGTAGCTGACCATTGTGGTAGCTGCACCAAGTGTATGGATGCCTGTCCAACAGATGCCATATCAGATCCATATGTCGTTGATGGCAGTAAATGCATTTCCTATTTCACCATAGAATTAAAGGATGAATTACCAGTTGAGGTTAAAGGAAAATTTGACGACTGGATATTCGGATGTGACATTTGCCAGGATGTTTGCCCCTGGAATCGGTTTTCGCAAAGTCATAACGAACCTGCATTTTCACCTCATCAGGAGCTGGGAACCATGTCCAAGAGAGACTGGACCGAGTTAACCGAGGATGTTTTTAAAAAAGTGTTTAAGAAGAGTGCTGTTAAACGGACTAAATTTTCAGGGCTTAAGAGAAATATTAACTTTTTAAATGATTAAGGATTGCTTAATTCATTAAAAATAATACTGCTTGAAGCCAATTGCCTTCTGAGTACTACTCCTGCTCGGTCCCTTGTACTGGCGATATCCTCCTGAGGATTATTTTCCAATAGAATTTGTTTCGCTCTTTTTCCTACTTCAATTGTACTGGTTGTTGATCGTCACTATCACCGCAAGCCATTAGGCAGAAAGACCAGGAGAGCGACCACACTTTTATTGAAGTATGAATTTTTGAAGTAGCGCATTTTCAATTTTTGTTATGAAAGCAAAAAAGGGAGATTCTCATTTTGATAACCTGAAGTGAGTATAAATAAAAGCTGAAATGAGAAGGACAGAAAAATTTGCGTTGATGACACGCGAATTATGCTAAGAATTTCTGAATTTAAACGCCCTGAGATTTCAATATTTGAGGAGCTCCTGGCCATCGATACTGAATACTAAAAAATAAGTGCGTTAAACGCCTTGAAATGAGAACAAGATTAGCGATAAAAGCGGCTCCTACGGTATATATTGCTTGTTTTTGGACGATTGAGCAATCACGCAAAAATTGACCACTTTAGGTTAACTCTTGAGCTCAATTTTAAAGAATCGATGAGGTAATCCCTAAATCGGCACGTTAACATGCCGTTCGGCGTGATAAGATGACCTAACCAAAGGACCCGACTCTACGTATTTTAATCCTCGCTTCAATCCTTCCTCTTTGTAAGCCGCGAATTGATCCGGATGAATGAACTCAGAAACTTCAAGGTGCATCTTAGTGGGCTGGAGATATTGACCCAATGTTAAAATATCTAATCCATGAGCAACCAAATCATCAATAGCCTTATGCACTTCGTCAGTTGTTTCTCCGAGGCCTAACATGATACCAGACTTAGTGCGCTTACCAGCTTCTTTGGTAATTTTCGTTTGCTCCAGACTTCGAACATATTTTGCCTGTGGCCTTACTCTTCTATAAAGACGTTCCACAGTTTCCATATTATGAGATACCACTTCCTGACCAGCACTGATCATGCGATGAAGTGCCT
>JAJCYL010000424.1 GCA_029262955.1 Cytophagales bacterium
GATTTCAAAATCAATAATACTATTGTTACCGCCATGACTTTGGATGTCATGGACATTATCGATCGACTCGGGGCGTTGGAAGCCCATGGAATCGAACTAGAATTACTTTATAACCTGGCCAACCTAACAAGCGACGCCACAGCAAAGGCCTACGAAAATAATTCTCTTAAAGATTATTTGTCTCTTGTAAGCGTTGCATCAGCAGTATTGGCCAAACCAGTTGCACTATCTAATGTCAAGATGCATTGGTCCAATGATTACAACTCCTGGTATAACACCTCAAAATTAGGTCTATCAAATATTGGCGCAACTGATGTCAATGCGAAAATTGATGGTTTCGTAGAGATTAGAAATGATCCTGAAATTGGAGAGATCATTCATCTATTCTTAATGGTTGCACCTGAAACCTGGTACTATTTTGGTTACGAAGACAACCGGTTGGAAATGTTCAGTTCAAATAGAGATTTCAATACTGCGGTTGGTGCCAGCTCCAATATTGCCAAGGCCGGAATAGGCGAATATGCAACACTGCTGGGTGATGAGAACTTAACATTGACATTTATTAACGAATTCAGAAAGAAGTACTTCGGGATTGATGAACCATTCAACCTACAGGTTCCAATGGACACTTTTCTTGAGGATGAAGAATTTGAAACTATCGAAGAGGAAGATGATGGATTTTAGTGCTCTTGCTCCTTAAATGATAGGATAGTAAACTCTACTCTTCTATTTCCTTTCCTACCATCTTCAGTGTCATTACTAAATACCGGTTTTGATTCACCATAGCCAACAAACCTCATACGGTCGGTAGAAAAATACGGCAACAAGTAATTATAAACTTCTTTAGCTCTTTGTTCGGATAAAGCCAGGTTGTAGTCTAACCGGCCTTCGTTATCAGTGTGTCCAGCAAGTTCAATGGTCATATTGACGTGTTTAGTCATCAAATCTATAAGCCTGTTCAGTTCATAATATGATGCTGGTTTGAGATCATATTTGCCTGTCTCAAAAAAGATATTATTTAACCGCATGGTAGACCCCTTAATCAATGGACCAAGTAGCAGATCCTTGTTAATTTCCAAATACTCATCCACAGCTAGGGCATCAATGCTTTCGCTGATGCTAAAAAATCCCTCTTTCTGCGCCATGAAACTATAACTTTCACCAGCAGGTAACACAATGGCATAACTTCCGTCCATTGGATCAGAATGTGCTTCGCCTAAAAATTTACCATCAAGTAAATCATAGTAATTAATAACAGCCTCCATTCCTTCCTGATTTGAATTATTTAAAACCTTTCCCTTAACCAGAATCACGGGATCCGGCTTCAAGCTTTCATGGAGTTTAATTCTAAAAATATCTATGTTACCGATTGTTTCCTCGTTTGAAGTAATGTAGGCATAATCTCCCCTGGCCGGTAACGATAAATTCGCATCCCAATTCTTAGTATTAATATCAGGGCCAAGGTTTTGTGGGCGAGTCCATGAAATCCAAGAATCATCCATTCTTCGTGATACGAATAAGTCGGCACTTCCATATCCAGGATGACCGAATGAGGAGAAATACATGGTTTTATTGTCCGCCCCTAGGAATGGAGTGAATTCGTTTGCAAAAGAATTGATATCCTTCCCCAAATTAAGGGGTTCGCTCCAACCAATATCCTCTTTAAAAGAGGCGAATAAATCCATACCTCCATAGGTTTGCCCGTCATCAATAGCCATTATCAGAACTTGCTGATCAGGTGATAGACAGAAGTCGACATACCTACTTTTGTTTTCAAAATTTTTAATCTTGACAGCCTTTGGCACTTCCCAACCACTACTTGTTTTCCTGGTCATTGAAAGACCAGGACCACCTGAAGTGCCGTCTGATTTATAAGTATTGGCCAACAGTAAGGTATTGCCATCGGGGGCTACACTAATGACAAAATTACTACTCCGATTATTGAGAGGTTTACCAAATCGTTCAAGTTTTGACCAACCAAAATTTGCATCCCATTGTGACCACCATATGTCATCTTTCTTCATTTGTCCCACATTCCCTGGGTGGCCGTTTCTAACAACATACATTTTGAGTCCATCCGGAGAAACGATCACTCCATTTTCAGCAAAAATTGAATTGATTTTCTCTCCAAGGTTCTCCTTCTGATAACCGCTAAATTCACTTGCAAGATTAATTTTCACAGGGTTCTGGTAAATTCTTAAGTAGTCAATTGAGGTCATAGTCTTTCCTTCAACATTGAATCCGATTTCTGTACCAAACAACATAATGAAATCAGATATGGCCACCACCTTCCCATTGACTTCAAACGAATATTTGTTATTTCTCTTCTCTACTTTGAGAACAACAGGCTTATCAGGTTCAAAAGTTACGCCCCTTAAAGGTTGTCTATTAATTACTTCCGAAAAACGACCACTCTTATTAGCGATTACATTAAAAGTAGTATCCGTATACATCCGGAATGACAGAAATGAAGTATTACCTACAGCCCCCCAGGTCAACCCTACATTGCTTTTTCCATCAATGGAGGTAAAAGAGGTAACAATCAAAAAGTCTCCATAGGGATCTATATAATGGTTAATCAAATTCATTAACCCCCTGTCAGACCTATTCACGATTATTAATTGACCGGAATCAATGACACTTTTACCTCTGGAATTTTCAAAAGTTGTCCAGTTGTTGTTATTATTATCAAACTCCTCATTAAACTCAAGTGGCTGAGCAGATAGCCGGGAGAAATTCATGAGAATCACGAACCAGTAAATACAGATTTTATTCATGCACCGTAGTCCAACAAATGTCAGATATGAACCACACCAAATTTAACAAATCGAGATCATTACTAATCCTATTCATAGTAATGTCAATTTTCCAGAGTTGCGGTCAGCACACCGCATCGGATACACCAATTACCGGTTTCTGGATGCCAAAGAAATATGTAATGACCACTGGAGAATCGAAAGATGTTACTGGTCACATTTCCTTTGGCAAAGACCAATGGTCAGTAGTATTTTTTGTCCTGGATAGTGCTGGAAACCCAGCCAGTGCATCAGCGGAAGGAGGCGAATATCAATTGGAAAATAATAACCTAACGTTTTGGCATTCTTACAACTTTTCGGATATCTCTAAAGGCACAGTCGGTAATCTTACTAAATCAATCTCCCCCGATGAGAATAGGCAAAAGGAATTTTGCCATATTGAATTGGAAGAAAATACCCTTGTTATTTATTTTCCGAGTGGCAATGCCATGATCTTCTCGAAGAGTAGCTAGCCAATCATCATTAATCTACTTTTCGTGACCTTAGGAATAACTAAATTTAAAGACAATTAATAATGGCATGAGCAATACAAAAGAAGAAGGCATAAAAGCTTCCAATCAGGAATTCACTCAATATGATCAGGTAAAAAAAGATCAGGTCTATGGGCTGTCAGAAAATGAAGCATTAGATCAGTTTGATGATGATTATGTTATCCCAACCTGTGATATGAATGATTATTTCAATGGTGGAGAGGAAGGAAAGTTAAAGTTCGCATCTACCCTGGGCAACGCCTTAGAGGGTATTGGTTTTGCTATACTGACAGGCCACGGGGTAGACACCTCGCTTTATGATGAAGCCCAAAAAAGAGTAAATGAATTTTTTAATACAATCCCTTTGGAAAAAAGGATAAAGTATACTGCCAAACGGCATGGTTCAGTCAACCAAGGCTATTTCCCTATTAAAGAAACAACTAACATACATCCTGACCTGGTTGAAGGTTGGGTCTTTTGTCGAAGAGCATTTGATCTTGGAGAAGAACCTGATTACAAAGAAGAGGACTACTGGCCAGAAACAGGCTACCAGGAGTTTTTCAAGCAGATCATAAAAGCTCATGAGGGGCTGATTCTTCCCATAATGAGAAGTGTTTTGCAACACCTCGGATGCGACCAGACTCTCTATGATGAGAAGCTTACTCGGACCAATTTCGGTTTCCGCTTAAACTATTACCCTCCGGTAAATAGCAGTTCGGAAGAAGGAGGCAGAATGTTGGGTCATGAAGATGTGGACCTTTTTACCATCTTACCCGCGGAAGAAATGGGTGGTCTACAAGTTCTTAACCGTAAAAATATGAAGTGGATTAGACTGAACCCGCCAAAGGGCAGCATCATCATCAACACCGGGGACTACATGCAACGTATTACCAATGACCGGCTGCCATCTACAACACATAGAGTCAGCAAACCGAGCAATCCGGACAATCTAGCCAAAGCACGAATTTCTATACCTATGGCAGTCTATGTCTGGGAAAAAGAGACATTGGAAGTCCTACCGTGCTGCGGCAAGCCTAAGTATGATGCAATTAATGCCGAAGATTTTCATACTCGCATCACCAGTAAATATTATGGAGATGACTACGCAAAGGAAAGAGTTAATAAGCCGTCGACTTCAACTAAATAGAAGAGAAGTCGAAATCGTCAAGGAAGGCTGTTGTAAACTTTCCGGATTTAAACTTCTTATCATCCATCAATTTAATATGAAAAGGGATTGTCGTAAAAATACCTTCGATGACAAACTCTCCTAAGGCCCTTTTCATCCTAACCAAAGCCTCTTCCCTGGTTTGGGCACTTACAATGAGCTTAGCAATCATGGAATCATAATGAGGTGGAATAGTATATCCGGCATAGACGTGGCTGTCAACTCGAACGCCATGACCACCGGGAAAGTGAAGGTTAGTGATTTTACCCGGCGAAGGTCTAAAACCCTTCCTGGGATCTTCAGCATTTATTCTGCACTCAATGGCGTGCATCCTCGGGAAGTAA
>JAJCYL010000425.1 GCA_029262955.1 Cytophagales bacterium
CTTATTTCTTACTTTTCTATCTTAAATCATAAATCCTAAATCTTAAATATTAAATCTCATTTTCGGGGAATCCATGATATTTCTACTACTCTCTTGTGGAGATTCCTGCCTGCCTTTGCCGGTCAGGCAGGCTTTCGCAGGTATGACGATTGAGTAATGGTAAAAGCTCTATTCATACTTTCCAGTACTTAACCTATACATCAAAATAGCAGCCCTTTTGGTCTGGGAGGGCAGCGTACTTAAATCACCAGTTTCATTAACTGTGTGGTCATTAGTTCCGCCCAAGCCTAATCCATCTATCGCCATATCAACATAAGGAGCAGTGAATGAAATGTCAGCAGCACCAGCCTTGAGTGGGTCCACTGCGATAACCCTTCCATATCCCAATTCCTCGCTCACTGATGAGTAATAGCTCAGTAACTTTTTGTTTCCATCTGTTGGAGCTAATGGCGGATAACCGACGTCAAAAGTTAATTCAGCACTAGTTTGTGGTAGATTTGATGCTGAGATTCTTTTCATTGTTTTTTGAGTCTTCTCTAATTGTTCCGGTGAAATACACCTGATATCTCCAGTTGAGATTGCAGTCTCTGCTACCACATTGCTTTTCCCATAAGCGCTGCCACCATCCATCGCTTTGTCATGGTCTACTAACGTACCACCGATTACCATCCCAGGATTAAAAGTCAGTAATTCTTCTCCGGCAAGGCCCTCATAAAATCCGTAAAGGATTCTGGATAATTCATAAATGGCACCTGCTCCGATTTTTTCACTAAATACTTGTGAGGAATGCGAGGGCACACCAGTGACTTTCAATTCCCAGCCTGAGGAACTTCTTCTGGAGATATTGGCCGTGGTGGGTTTGCCATCACCATTTTCAAAACCTAAGGCAATATCTGCTCTTTTGGCTGCTTCAACCAGATCCTTTCTGGCTAACTCAAGAGGTCTGCCGCTTAGCTCTTCATCTCCAGTCATCACAATGATGATATTCATATTTTTTAGTACACCTGCTTCTTTTAATCCGGTCATGGCCTGGAGAATTATAACATCTCCTCCTTTCATGTCATCAATTCCAGGTCCACTACCAATATTATTTTCTAGTAACTTAAATTTCTGAAAGGGACTCGATGGTTCAAAGACAGTATCTAAATGCCCAATTAATAACATAGTTGGCCCCTTACCTTTTTGTTCGGCAATAAGATGTCCGGCTCGATTAAAATCTGCCCCGTCAACCCAACGGGTTGTCATTCCCAACGCATCAAATTTTGCCTTGAAAACATCACCAACCTTTTTTACCCCTTCGAAATTCATGGAGCCGCTGTTGATATTTACCACCTCTTCTAAAAGCGAGATGGCTTCAGCATTATTGAGATCAATAGATTGGAGTATTTTCTTCTCAACTTTTGATACTTGCGCCAGAGAGAAATCTGAAGAGCCAAGAAAAAGAGCTAAACAGATAAATGGAAGACTGCCTTTCATTATTCATGTTTTAATGAGTGGGCAAAGTTAGAATTTAGGTTGATAGGATAGTTATCTATTCCATGTCATTTTTGAAATAACATTCTTACCGGCTAACCAGGCACTCAATCCTAATTGATTGAACCTGACGGTATAAAAACTTTCTTCGCTTAGATTTTCCCAGGATTTGCCGGAGTTGCTGGAGTATGAAATGCCGGGTATACCAACTGCAATTAGTTGTTTGCCCTGTTGATTTGGAATGTATTGAACACAAGATCTATAGCCTGGAGCAGATCCGTCACTAACCAACTGCCAGGTTTTGCCACCATCAGATGTGACCGCTTTGTTTTGAGTATTGCGCTCCTTGTCATTCCAGTCACCGCCGAAAATGATTCCATTGTTCTGATCATAGAAATCAACAGAATAAATTCCCGTCATAGCTCCACCTTCAACGATTGGGGTATTGAATATCTCCCAGGAAGATCCTTGATCGGGTGTATGCAGTACCCGGGCTCTCGACCCTCCCGTCACTATCCATGCGTGATTTCCAAATAATGCAATATTGGAATTACTGGCAGCGAAAGCTGCTTCTCCTTCTGCGGCAGGGGGTAACAGATTGCAGGGTACTTTAATCCATGTATTGCCACCATCTTTGGTTATGATAACAGAAATGCAACCTTCTGTAGGATCGCCCATGGCAATTCCATTTTGATCATCCCAAAATGCCATGGCGTCATAAAATGCTTTGGGGTGATCTTCCTGATAAACTATTTGCCAATCACGGCCTTCGTCAATAATCTTAAAAAGGATAGCCGGCGTACCAACAGACAATATGAATACTCCGTTTGATGTCGACGCAATAGAGCGAAATTCCAATTTGGGTACCAAGGGATGACTCAAGCTATCTATAACCCAACTTTGACCTCCATCTGCCGTATGCCCATAAATCCCATTGGACCCTGCAAACCAAACAGTGTTTTCATCCACAACCTCAATGGCTCTGATGCTGGAATTAACCTCGTAGTTGGTCAGGCTATACTTTAGAGAGGATTGGGCACCACTATTAAAGCTTAGGATTGAAATAGCCAGAAACGCTTCAAAATGAAATTTCATGAGTTAGAAATACCTGTAGTTGCCACCTTGTTTTGCAAATATCGCTAAATCTAAGCCCAGCATAAACTCATGAGTGCCAAAACTTGAGGTTATGAGCGCACTGGAGGGTAGTTCAAACGAATAGCCAAACCTCAATCGACCTGCAATATTAATTTGAGCATTGGCACCAAAAGTATTGAAGTTTCTGACCATCGCACCAACCCAAAGCACTTCATTGAGCAGGACGCTACCATTAAGGTCGACTGAAGGGGATTGTCCCTCAATCATTCGAACTAAAAAGGAAGGCTTGAATTTCACTGCAAATACCTGGTCGAATACATAACCGCCACTGAGGTAAATATGTCTTTTGTAACGGGTGCTGTTGATGACACCGTCATTGATAGTCACATCGCTCATCCTTGGCACGGACGCTCCGAGGTAAAAAGTTTCCCCCATATAAAACACACCGGTTCCAAAATTGGTTTTGCTGAAGCTCTCCTGAGCAGGCTGAAAACTGGGATCGTCAATAAATTCAAAATCGAGATCTGAGTAATCGTATTTAAATGTGGTTAAACCACCCTGAA
>JAJCYL010000426.1 GCA_029262955.1 Cytophagales bacterium
ATATTAGTCATGCCCCTTTTTAGGCAAAATCCTATGGCTGTCAAAGTCGCAATAATCAGAGCACTAAATGGGTGACCTAGGAAGATAATTACCTCCGATAACCTGGTGGCAGAAATGACTCCTTTGTCTACCAAGACATCAGTAAGTGTACCCAATAAAATGAGCACCAAAGGAAGAGATATGATCAAGGCAATGGTTGAAAACGAGGGCAAGTTCTGAGGTGTTGGGCTTTCATCCTCACCTATATCTGGTGGTTGGATATTGATTTTTTTAGCGATGTAGTTACCAAAGACAGGTCCCGCCAATACAGCCGCTGGAAAGCCCAGCACAAACCCAAAAAAAATAACCCATCCGAGCTCTGCTCCTAAAATATCCGCCACAGCGATTGGCCCTGGTGTGGGAGGAATAAAAGCGTGGGTTACACCCAAACCCGCAATTAAAGGCATGCCATAGTGAAGCAACGACCTCTTTGCATCTCTACTCAACGCATAGATCATAGGGGCGAGAATAATTAGACCCACATCAAAGAATACTGGTATCGCCACTAGAAAACCGGTTACAACCATGGCCCAGGAGGCCTTCTTAGGGCCAAACCAAGCCAATAAATGGTTGGCCAATGCATGGGCTCCGCCAGAGCTTTCCAACATTTGCCCGAAAATAGCCCCAAGACCTACCACTACCGCCACAAAGCCAAGCGTATTACCCATGCCATTTTGAATGCTTGAAGTAATGGCTGACATCGGCATTCCAGCCATTATCCCTACAAAAATCGAAGTAATTAATAAAGCAATAAATGCATTCAACTTTAACTTCAGAACCATGAGGAGAAGCAGCGCAACTCCTAAGGCTACTATAAAGACCAGGTAGGATATAGACATGGGCAAATATAATCAGCCTGAGCAATCAGATTAATGGGTGGCAACAAAGCGATATTTATCTGTTAGAAACGATATAAAAAATTTAGCGATCGTGGATGGTTTTTTAAAAAAAAGAGGACCCTATTACAGGCCCTCAGATTTCAGTTTTTCACCTCATATCTTATCCTTCTCATTCATCTCATCTTTATGATCAGGATGTTGATGATCATCATGATGATGATCATACCAACCGCGGTAATGTCCATGATGATGCCATTGTTTTGGCCCCACAAAGGCCACCAGGCTACCAAAAGTGATGGCTGCCATTCCTATAATAATTATAAACTTTGATGTCCGTTTCATAGCTATGCATTTTTGTTTTCTGATTGATTTGAATAGCCGCAACCGCGACCAGAATTTTCCTTGTATTCACTGTATTCATCGTCACTCATGGCCCTAATCTTATCGGCATAGTTCCAGCCATAAGGCCCATAAGACCTTCGCCGTCGGAAAAAACCGAAAATGAATGCCATGACTAAAAAGAAAAAGATCACCTTCCCGAAGAAAAAGAAAGGGAGGTAATACAGGGCCACGCCCAGAAACAGGCCGACCAACGCGTGTTTTAAAATTTGATTTGTCATCTTCTTAATATTTAAGTTTTACAATACTTAATTAAGAAGACGAGCGCTCGAGGAAATTACTTTAAATCATTTAAATCTTTTTTATCAATCAATCTTCAGGCTTTAGACATCGCTTCTTCCATTCTTCTTTTAACTTCTTACGTTCTTCATCACTCATGCCTTTCCATTTTTCACCCCATTTCCCCCATCTGCCTGGTCCACCATTCATACGAGGCCCAAAGCGAAAACCTCCAACAAGAATTCTCATCAGCACCAACAGTGCCATGGCCTGCCAATAGGTCAAAGGATTTACACCGAGGGATGGCACCAATGAAAAATTCCATAGGAACATCACCAATGCCGACAGGACAAAGGCTCCAATTAAGATAAACATCCCTATTCCAATTCCTTTTCTCCGCATATTCATATCTAAATTATTTAAGAATCATCAATTATTTAGCTCGTCATATAATGCCTGCATCCTCTTTCGTAGATGCTGTACCGCATACCTCTTGCGTGAAATCACAGTTTTCAATTTCTCCTTTGTTTGTTCTGCTATTTCCTGCAATGTTTTGTCTTCCAATTCATTCCAGATAAATACATTTCGTTGATTTTCAGGGAGCTCATTTAAGGCACTCATCAGTTCATCCCAAAACATTTCTCTAAAGAACAGCTCTTCGGGGCTTTCTGCGTCGCCAAGAAGAAAACCGAAAACCTGACTACTCTGATCCTCCTCAGACAACAATGAATAGTCCTTTTTTCGAAAACGATCCGTTATTTTATTACGAGCCACTCTGTACAACCACCCACTGATATTCTCAATTTCATCCAGGTCAACAATGCGACTTAATTGAAACCATACCTCCTGGAGTATATCTTCGGCATCTTCTTGTGAGCGAACCCTTCCTCTTATGAAACCAAAAAGGTTACTTCCATATCTATTTATTGTGGATAGTATGCCAGAAGATTTATTGCCCACTCAAACTCAGACGACTAGTAGGCTAAAAAGTTCCAGTACCATTAGCAACACATTAACGGTACAGGATGAAGTTCCCTTTGTATATTGAAGATTAAGATAATGACATTCTTAACATCAAACCATCTCATTAGAATAGCAGCACTTGCAATATGCTGCCTTATATTGATTTCCTCTATAAATGCACAGCCTGAGACCATAATCCTAAGAGCAGGTCACTCGGCAAATACCAATGAACCCTATCACATCGGGCTCCAGGAGTTTGCCCGAATCGTGAACGAGAAGAGTAACGGCAGAATTGAAGTCCATATTTATCCCAATAATCAATTGGGAAATGAGAAAGAAATGATCGAGGGCCTGTTACTTGGTACTATGGATATTACCGTTCCCTCCAATGGAGTAGTAACTAATTTTGTCTCGAAACTGGGCATTCTCGATTTGCCTTTTCTGTTTCGCGACCGGCAGCACATGTATGGGGTCATGGATGGCCGGGTTGGCGATGAGCTGAATAATGCCCTTAGGGCCAAAGGGTTCCGCTTACTCGGTTTTTATGAAGCGGGCATTCGCCATATTATGTCGACTACCCGGCCAATTAATTCATTTGAGGATCTACAGGGCATGAAAATCAGAACCATGGGTGTGCCCGAACATGTAGCCTCGTTCAATGCCTTTGGAGCCAACGCCGTTCCGCTGGCTTATGGAGAACTTTATGGCGCCCTGCAAACTGGTTTAGTGGATGGAGCCGAAGCGGCCAATACTAACTACAGCTCAAAGAAATTCTATGAAGTAGCACCCTATTGGGCCCAGGTGGGTTGGACTGCCCTGGTTGCCGATTTAATCATGTCTGAAAAAAAGTTTAATGCCTTACCAAAGGATGTGCAAAAAATACTTTTGGAGGCTGGCCTTCAATCAGCCACACACGAGCGCAAGACCTATGCCGACAGTGACAACAGTTTGCTTAGTGAATTAAAAAGCCAGGGGGTAGAAGTTACTTATCCCGATCTCGCTCCTTTTCGGGAGGCATCTCAACTTGTATATGATGCCTTTGTGAAAAACGAGGAGGATCGGAAGTTGTTGAATACTATATTGACAACGGAGTAAGTCGAAAAGAGAACGTCATTCCTGATGCAACGTAGTGGAATTCAGGAATCTAATAAACTATGACCAGCTACTAATAGGAATTCCTTTGAGATTCCGGTATTTCTCGTCCCTCAAAAACCGGAATGACGAGTTCTTGATGTTAGGAATAGGAGTGATCAGGAAGAGTTATTGTAAATCTTTCAGTTTACCAAAACGAAAACGAAATTGCGATTTCAAGTAAAAAAACCAGGTTATTCCTGCGTAGGGCCCACCATAATAGGCGAGGCAGACAGGAATCTCATAAACTATGACCAGCTACTAATAGGAATTTTCTTTGAGATTCCGGTATTTCTCGTCCCTCAAAAACCGGAATGACGAGGTCTTGATGTTAGATATTCTTCGGCTTAGCTTGGCACTACCCACCCAAAGCCTCTGAAAAAGGATTAAGGTAACCATTAATAAAAAACTCGCCGTTACACTTCCGCTGAGATAA
>JAJCYL010000427.1 GCA_029262955.1 Cytophagales bacterium
AACCACAATCGGCCTTAATTATTCCTTTTTTAAGCAATTGAAAATAGTTAGAAGAATCTGGTCTTTAAGCGATTATGCCCTTATCTCTCAATTTTTGAACATTGTCAGGCGAGTAATTCAACAGACTTGAGAGTATTTGCAGACTGTGTTCACCATAAGACGGTGGGGGTGACATTCTATTCGTACTCTGTATCAAACCAAGGCTAAAAGCTACATTTCTAATCCCTTTTAGAGTCGATCCCGAATTTAATGGAGTCAATAGCATTTCATGGCTCTGATCTATTTTAAAAACTTCATCCATTGAATTTATAAGACCACAAGGCACGGACTTGTTAATTAAAACATCTATAAGGTCAGCAGCATTAAACAGCACAATTTTCTCTGAAAGAGAATTATTCAACATATTGCGATTCTGAACTCTATCCGTGTTTGATTTAAATCGAGAATCAAAGACCAGATCCTCAAGTCCTAGTACTTCACATAGTTTTTCAAACTGGCTATTGGTTCCTATAGCGAATAAAATATTTTTACTATCCTTAGTTCTATACGATTTCCCATAAGGAGCTATATTCGGATGTTCCTGCCCCATTCTAGCTGGTATTTTATGAGCCACTAACCAGTTGGTGGCTTGATTTGCAAGTGATGCAAGTGCAGCATCAAATAATGAAACATGAACATAATCTCCAATCCCAGTTTGAGATCTATTGAGGAGTGCTAAAAGAATTCCCTCTTTCAGATGATGGGCGGAAAGAATGTCAATAAGTGCTACGGGCATCTTTAGAGGTGTCCCGTCGGGCTCGCCGTTCATATACATGAATCCGGTTTCGGCCTGTATTACGGCATCATACCCAGTCTTTTTATTATCCGCACCATATCCGGTAATATGCCCGTAAATAATTGATGGGTTAATTGCTTTTAAAGTATTGTAATCAACTTGAAGTTTGAGATCATCACCGGATTTGTAGCTTGTAATGACAACATCGGTCTGCGGAATTAGCTTATGAACGATGTCTTTACCCTCATCAGTGGTTAGGTCTAATGCCAATGATTTCTTGCCCCAATTGACTGAAGAAAAATAAGCTGAAATACGGTGACGGTCAACGTTTTCTTCTTTACCAACCCAGCTTCTCGTGACATCCCCCTCAGTTCTAACATTCTCAACTTTGATTACTGTCGCTCCCAATTCAGCAAAAAACTGACCAACAGAAGGCCCTGCTAAAACCGAGGCAAGTTCAAGAACTTTTAATTTAGATAATGGACCCTTCTTCAACTTTCAACAGATTATTTTGCCAAACTACTCAAAATTGCCGTACGTGCACTTTTAATAGTCGGTCCAAATTTTGTAATTTGAAAGATTCAAAATATCCAAGGTTTAAAGAATATGGAATTTACAAAGACGATGCAGCAAATTGCTGAAAATATAGGAGGTCAATTCAATGAATATGATGACCACAAGTCCGTAATTGTCGCGCTACTCAAGGGTGGTAGATACCAAACTGTTATGGGTGTGCTAAAACATCATGAAAAGTATGGTCGAGAAGTAATCCATTTGAGTACAAAAGTCTGTGATACCGATCAATACATTCACTATATAGAGATTCTATCTCAAAATGCAGATTTCATTCATTCCAAATTCGTAGTTGTGGATGGGTACCTTAGGGTTGAAGCAGCGGCATTCACTGATACATTAACAGAGAGTACATTAAAGGAGATGGTTCAGGAAGTAGCTGAGTTGGGTGACGAGTGGGAATTAAAAATAACGGGACAAGATATCCATTAAGAGAAATCATCCACCGTTTAATATTATTAAACCATTACTTTTGTGGCAATACAAGGGATCTTATCGCTTTGTTTCAGGTTTCGATTTGAAATTAAGAGGAAAGTCCGGGCAACTTAGAGCGTCGTACCTTGAGAAATCGAGGGTATTTCGTGGGTGACCTCGAAATAACAGATAGTGCCGCAGAAAATAAACCGCCCCAACTTGTTGGGGTAAGGGTGAAATGGTGGGGTAAGAGCTCACCGCCCCGACGGTAACGTTTCGGGGGCAGGGTAAACCTTTCGAGTTGCAAGATCAAATATATCAGTGCTTTGAGGGCTGCTCGCCCGATGCTGATGGGTAGATCGCTTAGATAAATGATAAGAACATCAGCCTTTATCGGTTGATGAACAGAACCCGGCTTATGAACTTGTATTATTTATTTTCTTAGTGATAGCATGATAGAATCATTACCAAATGGTGTTTTCGCCGCGAGCCTGACACCCTTGAAAAAAAATCTCTCGATTAATTATGAAAAATTAATCACCCATGGATCTAAGCTCCTAAATGGTGGATGTGACGGTCTTGTGCTAATGGGTACAACTGGAGAGGCTAATTCTTTCGATCTCCTTGAAAGAAAGCAGATACTAGAAGAAACGATAAAAAGCGGTGTGGATCCTTTCAGAATACTAGTTGGAACAGGCTGCTGTTCGCTGTCAGAAACGGTCTCCCTGACAAAACATGCGCTCGACATGGGAGTCAACAACGTTCTGGTTCTTCCGCCTTTTTATTACCGTAGCGTTGAAGATGATGGTTTATTTCGATATTTCGAGGAATTAATCAGTCGGGTAGGTAATCCTGACTTAAGAATATTTCTTTATCACTTTCCTAAAATGACTGGACTACCTTTCAGCCTCAGTCTCATAGAAGCTTTATTGAAAGGTTTCCTGGGCACCATTGCGGGTATAAAAGACTCAAGTGGAGACTGGACTAATATGTCTGCCATGTCTGATCGATTCACCAATTTCAGAATCTTTTCCGGGACTGAGATTTATTTGACAGATCTATTGAAAAAGGGGGGCTCAGGGACAATATCTGCAACGGTCAATTTATTGTATAGACAAGCCGCAGAGGTGTATAAGAATGCAAATAATTCAAACGGAGAGTTTCTTCAACAACAACTAACAGACTTAAGAAGATCAATAGAAAAATACCCAACCATTCCTATCTTGAAATTGTTAATGTCTCAATTGGAGAATGATGAAGAATGGTTAAATATTAGACCTCCATTAATGCCGCTGACTCTATGGAATGAAAGTGAAATAAAAAGCATTCTTGAAGAGATCAATCAATAATGAAATTAGTAAGAAGGGTCACTGCCCTTGCATCCATTGGTAGTATATTTCTTGGAGGCATCTTGGAATCCACTGGTTCAACTTCTGCTGAACCATTTATCTTAGGTGGAGTGCTCGTGCTTCTGCTCGTTTACATACCCGTATTCCTTTTACACATATCCAAGAAATGGGACCAGGAAGATAACCCCGACAATAACTCTACTTGAGGTCAGCATAGTCAACCACCAGGTTGCTCAAGGCTCTAACACCTAACAATAATCCTGAATCATCAATTAAAAAATCTGGCGTGTGATGCGGTGCAGCGTCTTTGGGATCTTGCCCTTTCGGCATTCCTCCTAATCTAAAGAACAAACCCGGAACCTCTTTTTGAAAAAACGAAAAATCTTCTGCACCAGTAACCGCCTTAGTTATGAATGCTTTATCCTGGCCAGCAACACGCTTTAACGTCGGGGCCATTTTGTCAGTTAGCGAAGGGTCATTATAGGTGATGGGGTAACCAGGATGAATGGTGAGTTCTGCTTTAACATTATTCCCTTCAGCTGTATTGGTGACAATTGATTCCAAGCGTTTGAAAATTAATTTCTGCATATCGTAGTCGAGAGCTCTAATCGTCCCCTCCATTTTTACCTCTTCAGGAATTATATTACTTCTAACACCTCCATGAATACTGCCAAAAGTAACTACAGCTCCTTCCTTAGTAAGAGGCAGACTTCGGCTTACAATTGTCTGTGCATTATTTATAATCTGAGCCGCCGTAACTATTGGATCTACTCCATCCCATGGATAGGCACCATGAGTTTGTTTACCAATCAATTTAATACTGAAGCTGTTTGCTGAAGCAAGAGTCCCACCTGGTTTATAGGTTATACTTCCAATCTCTAGTTTCGCCTGAATATGTAGCCCAAAAATGACATCTACATCAGGGTTTTTTAAGACACCCTCTTTAACCATTAACTCTGCTCCTCCTTCTTCGCCAACTGGCGCTCCTTCTTCTGCGGGTTGAAAAATAAACTTCACCGTCCCTTTGAGTTCATTTTTTATCCCAGACAATACTTCTGCTACGCCCATCAATATCGCCACATGCGTGTCATGACCACAGGCGTGCATTACCCCAACATCTAAACCATTATAGGTCGACTTTTGAACAGACTTGAAAGGAATATCCACTCTTTCTACCACTGGTAAAGCGTCCATATCAGCTCTTAAAGCAACCACGGGTCCGTTTTTTCCACCTTTTAAGATACCAACGACACCAGTATGAGCTACACCCGTTTGAACTTCAATACCTAATGATTTTAAATGCGCAGCAATTTTCTCCGCGGTTTTAAATTCACGATTAGAGAGTTCCGGATTTTGGTGGATATCATGTCGCCACTCAATCACTTTAGACTCGATACTCTTACTGATCTGATCGATTTTGTCACGCGTCTTATCAGCAGTTTTGTTGTCATTGTTAGCATTAACTCCATATGTGAGCAATACGAAAAAAACCACTATCAATATTTTCATGTCCTTCAAAATATTAGAATTTAATTAAATGTGAAAAACTAATCTATATCTCAGAAGTATCAAAGGAGATTTATCCGCCCCATTTTAGTCATCAAAGGCTACAATCTCTGGAAGAGATAAAACATATATCCTGCAAATCCGATCAAATAGATAGCACCTTCAGCTCGATCGAGTTTATATTTATCAAAAGTGAACATGAAAAGAAACAACATAAATGTTCCTACCATTACCAGGTATAGGTCAGTGTTTAAAACAACTGGGTAATTCAATGGAGCACTGACCAAACCGGTCATACCAAGAACCAATAAAATATTGAAAATGTTCGAACCGACAATATTGCCAATGGCCAGGTCCGATTGCTTCTTAGAGGCGGCAACTGCTGTCGTTGCTAGTTCTGGTAACGATGTGCCAGCAGCCAATATGGTTAATCCTATCAATTTTTCACTTACCCCAAAAGTATGAGCTATTTCAACTGCACTATCCACTATAAATTTACCTCCAATAGCAAGCCCTATTATCCCCCCAAAAATCATGGCAATGGTCTTCGGGGAACTCATTATCTCAATTTCTCCGGTATCGGTTTCTCCAGTTCGTTTCATATTCAGAAAGACCTGAACTAAGAATCCAATGAATAATACAATGAGAATAATGCTATCTATCATTCCCAAAGTGCTTTCTTCCCCTCCAAAGAACAGGACATCATTCACCAAAAGAAAAAATACAATAGTGGCAAACAAGGAATAAGGCACCTCTTTCCATAAAGTATTTGGTTGAACTGCCAATGGATATATTACAGCCGCTATTCCCAGTATGAGGAACATATTAAAAATATTGGACCCAATAATATTGCCGAAGACAACTTCCGTATAACCTGACGTACCTGAAATAATATTCACGACCAACTCTGGTGCCGACGTCCCCATGGCAACTACTGTTAAGCCAATAGCTATGTCGGAGACATTGAATCTTTTGGCCATTGATGACGCTCCTACAACTAATAAATCCGCACCCTTAATTAGCAGCACAAATCCAACTGCTATTAATACGAGGTTAATGATTGTATCCAATCTTATGTGTTGTTAAGTCCAAAAACCATTGAAATATAAATATTTTCGTATAAACCTTTTGTCCTATTTATATCTCGATTTCCACTAATAATTAATCCTGTCCCAATTTTAGAAACCGTTAATACTTAACTGATTGATTTCTAAATATATTGCTATTTATATTAAATCCATTAGTTCACTTCGCTCATCTTTTGCACTTACTAGTCATATTTAAACCAAAGCATTGATTATCAATACACTTCACAAATTTAAATCCTTTATGATCTGAGCAATTTTCTTGTCCAGACCTTCCCACTCCTTTTCAAAATCACTTCTATCCGACAAATTTGCTCTTGTGCCGAAATAAAACTTGATTTTGGGCTCCGTCCCTGAGGGTCGGGCTGAAACTTTACTGCCATCTGCTGTAATAAATTGTAACACGTTGGACTTAGGGAAGTTGACACTCTTCTTTTCCTTCGACTGGAGGTCCACTTCTTCCCCACTCTGATAATCAATTAGCCTAATAACTTCAGACCCGCCTAGTTCGGAAGGCGGATTAGCTCTTAAATCCACCATCATTTGCGAGATCTCCTCGGCCCCGGATTTTCCCTTTTTTGTGATAGATACCAAATCCTCCTTGTAAAGGCCATATTTAGTATAGATATCCAGGAGTAATTCATATAGACTCACGCCCTCATTTTTTGCAAAGGCTGTCATTTCAGCTATCATGGCACAAGACGCGATAGCATCTTTATCCCTAACATCGTCGCCTATGAGATAACCATAACTTTCCTCACCTCCACCTATGAATTTTTCTTTGCCTTCCAGATCTTTTATCAAGGCCGCAATAAATTTGAAACCTGTTAAAGTTTCGTAACAATTCACATGGTAAGCCCGAGCAATGGCCTCTATTAAATCAGTTGTAACAATCGTTTTTACAACATATTCTTTCCCGGTTAACTTACCATTGGCTTTCCATTTTTCCAGCAAATAGTAGACCAACAGCGCACCTGTCTGGTTACCATTCAATAACTGAAACTCGCCTTTATCATTTTTTACACCAATACCCACTCTATCCGCATCTGGATCGGTTGCCATAACCAGGTCAGCATCCATGCTTGATGCCATGTTTAAAGCTATACTCATGGCTTCTTTTTCTTCAGGGTTTGGATACACAACTGTTGGGAAATTGCCATCCGGTGTAGATTGCTCTTTCACTATGTGTACATTGGTAAATCCTAGCCTTTCAAGAATTGAAGGCACTAACGTTATTCCAGTTCCGTGAATAGGAGAAAAAACAATTTTAAGATCCTTTTGTGATGCAATAGCATCTGGAGATAATGACAGCTTTTCAATACAGCTCAAATAAGCCTCATCAACGTCCTTTCCAATGTTTTCAATAAGGTCCTTGTTGGCTTCGAATTTTACATCCTCAATGCCTTTAATTTTACCTACTTCATTTACGATATTTTTGTCATGAGGAGCAATTATTTGAGCACCATCATTCCAATAGGCTTTATAACCGTTGTATTCTTTGGGGTTGTGGGAGGCAGTAACCACCACTCCACTGTGGCATCCAAGATGTCTGATTGCAAATGATAGTTCGGGTGTTGGTCGGAGCTCCTCAAAAAGAAAAACCTTAAAACCATTGGCGGAAAAGACTGCTGCTGTTACTTCAGCAAAGAAATTACTGTTATTGCGGCTATCATGGGCAATTGCAACTTTAATATCATCACCAGCAAAATTGGCCTTCAAGTAGTTTGATAAACCCTGAGTAGCCATCCCAATAGTGTATTTATTGATCCGGTTGGAACCAACACCCATCATACCTCTTAGTCCACCGGTGCCGAACTCAAGATCCTTATAAAACGAATCTATCAGATCGGTATCATCGTCTGCACTCAGAAGTTGAGCAATTTCATCCTTTGTTTCCTGATCAATGGGGCTCTGTAACCATTTGTTTGCTTTGTCAATTACTTCCTGGCTCATGGTAAACTTATTTTTTTCGAGAACATCCAATTTAAGAGACACCAATCTGTAAATCAATGTAACTGCCATATTTTATAAGCTTTGTCAAAGTAGATTTATATTTGCAGCGTATCTGAAATTTCGGATTCATAGTAATATGAGCACAGTTAAAGTATCCATGCACAAGCTAATCCAATTCGTTGAGGTAGATATCTGGAGAGTTAGTCTGGACAGCTTGCCTAAATTCAAGCGCTTTGTCTATAAAATTGTTAGGATTGTTTTGCTGGCCATTAAAGGGTTTAACAGAGATGAGTGTGCCATTCAGGCATCAGCCCTCACCTTCTTGTCGATGTTATCAATAGTGCCAGTCTTGGCAATGGGTTTTGGTGTTTCTAAAGGGTTCGGGCTGGAAAAAAGTTTACAAAAGTATGTTTTGCAGAGCTTTCCAGGCCAGGAAAAGATCATGATGCCGATGATGGATTTTGCTCAAAAAACACTGGACTCGACCAAAGGGGGATTAATTGCAGGCATTGGATTAATTATCCTGATCTATACGGTCATGCGGCTGTTGAGCAATATTGAGATCACCTTTAATAAGATTTGGGAAATTAGAAACAATAGAACGTTTGTAAGAAAGCTCACCGATTATTTGGCCATAATGCTCATTGGCCCGATTCTGGTAATCCTTGCCAGTAGTGCTACTGTTTTTATAGCCACTCAGATCAAATTCTTAACTGAGCAAATAAGTTTATTGGGTACAGTGCAACCTCTAATCATTTTTGGAATCAAATTGATACCCTACACATTAATTTGGTTATTATTCACACTCACCTACATCATACTTCCCAATACACGGGTAACTCTTAAATCAGGCATTATTGCCGGAATTATTGCTGGCACGCTATATCAATTGTTGCAGTGGGGATATATAAACTTTCAAGTGGGGGCCTCCAGATACAATGCCATTTATGGCACTTTTGCGGCCCTTCCATTGTTCCTGATTTGGATGCAATTCAGTTGGCTCATCGTGCTCCTGGGTGCTGAAATTTCCTTCGCTTATCAAAACGTTGACAAATACCAATTTGACAATGACACGCTTCAAATTAGTTCTCGTCACAAAAAACTAATTGCCCTACTCATTGTAAAGAAGATCATCGATTGCTTTAAAAATGGCGATCCTCCCATTGATCTTGACACCTTGGCTAGGGAGATAGCGGTACCTGTCAGGTTTGTGAAAGTAAGTACACAAGAGTTACTTGATGCCAAAATCATTTCAGAAGTAGTTAATAACGACGGTGACTCATTTTATCAGCCAGCACTTGATATCCAAAAAATCAACATCCAGTACGTCATTGACAAACTAGAAAGCAGGGGACTCAATAATGTCTGCATCACTCAATCCGAAGATCTTGATAAAATCAATGCCTCTCTATCAGCCATTGACGAAGAAATGATTCAATCGAAGGCTAACAAACTCCTTTATAAGATATAGCCCCGGATTCTAATTGTTGAGTCTGTAAAATTTCGTCCCCTCAAATTCCAGGAGCAAATCGCTTTTACGTAGTAATATCTCGACCTTAAATTCGACAGTCTTACCAATTGTCTCAAAGACCAGCGCATTGTTCTGATCAAAGAACATCATTTTCTCCGGCCTTTCATCCAAAAGAATGTTTTCTTCTGCAATTTCAACAAATGAAAACTCCTCAATTAATTCCTCTTCTGAAGAGGTTTTGTTGTCTTTGTTGGGACTAGATGAGGCGAGTCCTGTGCCTGCTACCACGAAAAGTCCTAATGCGGTGGTGGCACCAACAATCTGTGCTCGACTAAATAAATTTTTCATTTCCTTAATATTTTGAGTTTTTGACCTGCCAGATATGTTACACATGTTGTGCCAAAAAATATATCTTGTTGATTGTCAGATATATACACAAAAAAAGGAAGGATTATTATCAGGGCTCTGTTCGTATTTGGACATACGAATGGCTAGAATTCGAGACAGATAACCTTTTGTCAATCAGGTCGTATAGGAGTCTCCAATATCAACACTTAGTAACATACTCTCCATAGTTATACCAGGTCCGAATGCAAAACTCAAAATTGTTTTATGATTATCATCAGCGGTGAGGGAATTGATAATCTCTTGAAGGACAAATAATACCGTAGGCGAGGACATGTTTCCGTAATTCTTTAAAACATGATGAGCGAACTCATTCTTCTCTTTAGGAATGTTGAGACGTTCCTCAATTACTTTCAATATTTTTTTCCCTCCTGGATGAATGGCAAAGAAATCTATATCGTCAACATCAACTCTCAATTGAGAGAGGAGAATTGTCGTCAGATGATCAATACTACTTTCGATCACATCGGGAACGCGGTCAGATAACCTCATTTCGAATCCAAAATCTCCAATATCCCAGGTCATTTCTTTCTTCCCCGAAGGTTCCAAGTCACAGTAAAACTTTTCGAGCTTGAGATTGTATTGATTTGTGGGTTTCGACCGGACCATAATAGCAGCAGCTCCATCACCAAATAGCGAGTTGGCCAATAGCACATCACTTTCGGTTTCTTTTTGAAAATGCAAGCTACATAGTTCCACACAGACAATTAATACATTGGCTTTGTCATCGCTAGTTACGATTTTGTCTGCAATCTTGAGGGCGTTAAAGGCAGCATAGCAACCCATAAAGTTGATCGCAGTCCTCTCTATTGATGAATTGAGGCCTAATTTCTCAACTAATTCAATGTCCAAGCCAGGAGCATACATGCCCGTACAACTCACCGTGATCAGGTGAGTAACTTCGGAAAGATCCTGATTATTGCAGCAGCGTTCTATTGCATTTAAGGATAATTCCAGTGCAAAAATCTTGAACTTTTCCATCCTCAACTTGATTGAGGGAAAGGGTTCGAGCCCGGAATCTTTTGGATAAAAAGTATATGGTTGACCATTAAGGCCATAATCGGGTATAACGGAATACCGTTGATGAATGCCCGTTGCCCGATACAAAACCTTTAAATGATCACTCTCCTGTTGGTCAAGGTCTAATCCTTTAGTCATGAACTCTGCAATCTTAACCTGTGGAATCCCAAGCCCTGGATTTGCCGTACCTATCGAAGTAATATATGCCATTTGAAAATTAGACTTTAAAGGTACCTTAATCTTGTGTTCATGAGTGTAATAACAATTAAAAAAATATTTTGGTTTAGGTTTGCCCAGACAGCTTATGCGACAATCAACACTTCTGCATTTAAGATTTCCATTTTCATTCTTTTTATTGCCAGTTTACCTCTTTGCACTAAGCGTGAGCAATAATCCTGATTTACATTCTGCTCTAATCACCGGTTTTATTCTTCACTTATTACTTTATCCTGCCAGTAATGGCTACAATTCTTATTTTGACAAAGACGAGGGCAGCATTGGTGGCTTAAAATCCCCACCGAAAGTAACCGCTGAACTTTACTATGTCTCCTTATCTCTAGATTTCATTGCCTTGACATTTAGCCTCTATTTCATTGGCACAGCATTTACAATTTTGATCCTATTCTATGGACTAGTTTCAAAAGCTTATAGCCATCCAAGCTTTCGACTAAAAAAATATCCAGTTTCCGGATGGCTCACCATATTCTTTTTTCAGGGGTATTTTACCTTTATCACTTGCTACATTGGAATTAATGGAACGGAATTGTCAGACGTATTCACATTGCAAATCCAATTACCAGCAATGTTAAGCTCCATTTTGTTTGGGGGATCGTATCCGATGACCCAGATTTACCAGCATGAAGAAGACAGAGTCCGAGGGGATTTGACTATTAGTAGGCTGCTGGGGATACTGGGGACTTTTCACTTCACGGCAATCATGTTCACATTGGCTATGGGCGGGTTCATTTTTTACTATCTAACCTACTTTGACCTAAAAAGCTTACTTCTTTTGCAAATCATACTGCTCCCGTCACTTGTATATTTCATTTCCTGGTATTTGAGGGTAAGGAAAAATGAGGATACAGCAGATTACAGCTCAACCATGAAATTAAATATGATCTCCTCCTTAATGTTGAACATCTTTTTTTTTATAGAAATTGTACGCCATTGATAGAGGCTAGTCCGGATCTGCATATTTCTTAACATCTCCTTCCGAGATTTCATCACCGCTCATAATGATCAGCCGCTCTACAACGTTTCTGAGTTCTCTGATATTACCAGACCACTGTAATTTTTGTAAAAAGGTCAAGGCTGCTTTAGAAATCGATTTTCTGGTATTACCATATTCGTTAGCAATGTCCTCCAAAAATTTATCAACCAACAGTGGAATATCGCTGGCACGGTCCTTCAAAGAGGGCACTTGTATAACTATCACACTCAATCTATGGTAAAGGTCCTCCCTGAATGTTCCATCTTTAATCATTTGCTTCAGATCTTTGTTCGTTGCTGCTACTACCCTCACATCAACGCTTATCGCTTTATCACCTCCAACTCGAGTGATTTTACTTTCTTGGAGCGCTCTTAAAACTTTGGCTTGAGCAGCAAGGCTCATATCCCCAATTTCATCCATAAAAAGTGTACCTCCATTGGCCTGCTCAAACTTCCCAATTCTCTGTTTATGAGCGGAAGTAAAAGAGCCCTTCTCGTGCCCAAATAACTCACTCTCTATCAGTTCGGAGGGTATAGCAGCACAGTTTACCTCAACAAGTGACAATCCCGATCGATCACTTTGTTCGTGAATCCATCGAGCCACCAATTCCTTCCCGCTACCATTTGGTCCAGTAATTAGTACCCTTGCCTCTGTAGGAGCAACTTTTTTAATTGCTTCCTTCACTTCATTAATTTCCTTTGACTCTCCTACTATATCGAAAGTCTTTGAGATCTTTTTCTTAAGTACTTTAGTCTCTGTTACCAGGCTTGATTTGTCCAGCGCATTTCTCAGAGCCAATAATAGTCGATTTAAATCTGGTGGTTTTTGAATGAAGTCGAAAGCGCCAATTTTTGTGGCCTCTACTGCTGTTTCAATGGTACCATGAGCAGAGATCATAATGAATTGACAATCAATTCCCTCCTCCATGACTTTTTGAAGCACTTCTATTCCGGTTAACTTAGGCATTTGAATATCACATAGAGCGATATCGTATTTTGCTTTTTTGAGCATTTCCAGACCCTCCTCACCGTCTTTGGCTTCTTCAACATCAAATTTTTCGTACTCAAGTATCTCTCTCAAGGTTGAGCGGATGCTTTTTTCATCATCTATAATTAGAACTTTTGGCATAGTTTTATTTTACGATTAGTAAATAATAAATATTGAACCACATGAACAAGGACACCCCAAAGGTATCTAACCAAAATTGACTGAATTTAGGAATAGTATTAAGTTCGTAAGTCTGCTTGCTATAAAAACAAAACTTATTACCTTTGCAGCCCTTAATTTTGGATAAGCATTAAGTATATTTCTTAAAGATGAAAAGAACATTTCAACCTTCGCAAAGGAAAAGGAAAAACAAACACGGGTATCGTTCAAGAACTGAGACACCAGGTGGAAGAGATGTAATTGCAAGAAGGAGAGCCAAAGGTCGAAAGAAGCTTTCTGTTTCAGACGAAAGAAAGCACAAAGCTTAATGCCGTAGGCCAGGCATGGTGTAATGAAAAGTGAGGCACCATCTGCCCAAAGTTTCAAGTTCCCGAAATCAGAAAGACTTCACAGTAAAATACTGATTGATAGGCTATTTAGCTCAGGTAAGTCTTTTTTTATCTACCCATTCAAAGTCCTCTATTTAGAAGAACTGACCGAGTCCATTTCAAATAATCAGGTGTTGATCACAGTGTCTTCAAAAAAATTTAAGAGGGCCATTGATAGAAATTTGATCAAGCGTAGAATCAGAGAAAGTTACCGGTTGAATAAATATCAGTTGGAAGATATTGAATCCTCGGATTCTAATTTATTGATTGGTTATATTTATGTAGGCAAGGAAATTCATCCTTTTGAATTAATTGAATCCAAACTAAAACAATCCTTGCAACGTTTAAAATCAGAGTGTTCCAAAACAGATTAGATTATGAGTAGGCTTGTAAAACGTGCGTTGATTGGTGGTGTATTTATTTTCACCTTGTTTGGATTAGTTGCATTTGATACAGTAGGTGACAGGTACTTCCAAATTGCAAAGAACCTAGACATTTTCGCCACGCTATTTAAAGAGGTAAATGCATTCTATGTTGATGAGATAAATCCGAATGAATTAATGAAAACCGGCATTAATGCTATGCTCAATTCATTGGATCCATATACAGATTATATTCCTGAAGATGACATAGAGTCCTATCGAACCATGACCACTGGTCAGTATGGCGGCATTGGAGCTCTTGTCGGAAAGAGAAATGGTTTCAACACCATTATCATGCCTTACGAAGGATATCCCGCTCATAAAGCTGGTTTACAAATCGGTGATAAGATCCTGAAAATTGATGAGATAGAAATTACTGGCATGGACACAGAGCAAATTAGTCAACTGCTTAAAGGACAGTCAAAAACAACAATTAATCTTACAGTTGGGAGATATGGAGTTGAAGAACCATTTGTTCTTGAGTTGAAGCGAGAGAAAATTACAATAAATAATGTGCCCTATTTTGGAATGATAAATGAGGATATCGGCTTTATTAAGCTGACAGATTTTACAACCAATGCTGGTAAAGAGGTCAAGGATGCCGTTGTAAAATTAAAGGAAGATGGTGCTAAGAAAATAATATTTGATCTACGTGGTAATCCAGGTGGGCTATTAGATGAGGCGGTAAATGTTTCTAACGTGTTCGTTCCGAAAGGCGCAGAAATAGTAAGTACCAAAGGCAAGGTAACCAGTTGGAACAAGACTTATACAGCCCCCTCCGAGCCAGTCGATACGAAAATACCTTTAGTAGTTCTTACCAATAGTGGAAGTGCCTCAGCCTCAGAAATTGTTTCCGGTGTAATGCAAGATTATGACAGAGGTGTTTTGGTTGGTCGGAAAACCTATGGAAAGGGTTTAGTTCAAGCTACCCGACCACTATCTTACAATTCCCAATTAAAAATTACAACCGCAAAATATTATATCCCAAGTGGTCGATGTATCCAGGCAATAGATTATAGCCACCGCAATCCCGACGGTAGCATTGGAAGGATACCCGACTCCTTGAAGGTTGCCTTCAAAACTAGAAGTGGTAGAACAGTATATGATGGTGGTGGTGTTGATCCGGACATTTCAGTAGAAGAACGGCATTATGCTTCCATAACGATTGCATTGATTACGGGAAACTTCGTTTTCGACTACGCAACAAAATACCGTTTCGAAAATCCTGAAATAAAGGATGCTAAGAATTTTTCTTTCAGCGACGATGAATATGAGGATTTCATCAACTGGCTTTCAGAAAAAGACATGAACTATGTGACCAAAGTGGAAAAAAATATTGAGATTCTGGAGAAGGCGGTGAAAGACGAAAGATATTTCCAGGACATAGAAGAAGAGCTAGCTTCTTTAAAAAGTACAGCCGCCGTTAACAAAAAAGGTGACTTGAAACGATTCAAAGATCAAATTCGGTATATGATCGAGGAAGAAATCATCAGTAGGTATTACCTAGAATCAGGTATGATTGAGGCTGCGTTTGACGACGATCAAGATATTTTGGCCGCAATAGAGGTTTTGAATAACCCCGATGAGTACCAAAGGTTGCTTAAGGCTCAGTAATAAAGATTATTTTTGCTATCAGACCACGTTCTGAATGGCTCAAATTATTAGTATTGAAACTTCCACGAAGGTTTGTTCGGTTGCACTCCATTCCTCAGGTGAATTAATTTCCTTTTCACAGTATTTCCTGGAAAAATCTCATTCATCAATTTTGATGCCCTTGATTGATGAAACTATTAGGCATTCAGGAATTGAAATTTCGGAGTTGGATGCGGTGGCTATTTCAGAAGGGCCCGGTTCCTATACCGGTTTAAGAATTGGCACATCAACAGCAAAGGGACTCTGCTTTGGTCTGGATATTCCTCTCATTGCAATTAATACGCTTTTGTCAATGGCACACGGAGCGTGTAAGAGTATAATAAACCCAGATTTGCTATGCCCTATGCTTGATGCAAGAAGAATGGAAGTTTATTGCATGATCGTTGACGACCAACTAAGGATTATTCAGGAAATCGAACCGACAATTATTGATGAGAACTCTTATGGCAACATTTTAGATGATCATTCCATTCTATTTTTTGGTAACGGTAGTTCCAAATGTAAACCCTTTATTAAAAAAAGTGGGGCAACCTTTATGGATGACATTCACCCTTCTGCTAAAGAGATTGGAGACTTGGCCTGGATTAAATACGAACAAAATGACTTTGTGGATTTAGTTTCCTTTGAGCCATTTTATTTGAAAGCTTTTAAACCGGGAAAACCTAAACAGCTCATTTGAAGTTATAGCTAAAGATGGAAGATATCGTAAACAGAGTAGCAGCGAGCAAGCTCATTTCTCTTAACCTGGAGGACTACTATCCAGCAGGAGAAAGAGTCCAATACGATTTAATAGATAATCTATACGAGGGATTAATTCTAAGAGAAAAAGATTTTAGAACAGCCATCAAAGAACATGATTGGTCACAATATAAAGGGAAATTTGTGGCAATCACCTGTACTGCTGATGCGATAATTCCTACCTGGGCATTCATGTTAATCGCGTCAAAATTAGAACCATTCGCCAGTGATATAGTGTTTGGTGATCTACAGTTTTTGAATGATCACTTAATTAAAGAGGCTATAAAGAAAATCAACCCGGAAGATTATCGCAATGCCAAAGTGGTTGTAAAAGGATGTGGCGACTTACCCATCACAGCAGGGGCGTATGTCGAAATAACTAAAATTTTGACACCCGTGGTATCAACACTTATGTTTGGAGAACCCTGCAGTACCGTTCCTATATATAAGCAACCCAAGCACTAATTACGTGACCTTCAATATTGAAGCAACTCTTCGGCAGAAACTTGAGGAAAGAAAGGCAGCCGGTAATATAAGAATGTTAAGTACGAGGCCATCGATGGTGGATTTTGTCTCTAATGATTACCTCGGTTTGGCCAGAAACACGGAGCTTTTCGAAAGAATAAATCAACGTATCTCAAAAGAAAAACTTCTGACAAATGGCAGTGGGGGCTCCAGGCTGTTAGCTGGAAATCATTCACTTACGGAACAACTTGAACGGAGGTTGGCTGCCATTTTTAATTCGGAGGCTGCTCTGGTTTTTAATTCTGGCTATAATGCTAACCTCGCACTTATTTCCTCAGTAGCAGACAAAGGAGACACCATTATTTATGATCAGTTGGCGCACATTTGTCTAAAAGAAGGTGCATGGCTAAGCAAAGCCACCAGTTTTAAGTTTATGCATAATGACTGCAAGGACTTAGAGGATAAGCTAAAATTGGCAACGGGTAATATTTTCATAATTACCGAATCAGTTTTTTCAATGGATGGAGATTTTACACCTATTGAAGAAATCATTCATCTCTCAAAAAAATATGGAGCAAATATCATAGTGGATGAAGCTCATAGTACCGGTTGTTACGGCTCTATTGGGAATGGCTGGTTGTGTGAAAAAGAGCTCGAAGACGAGATTTTCGCCAGGGTATATACTTTTGGCAAAGGCATTGGTGTCCATGGAGCTTGTGTTGCAGGATCTCAAACACTTATTGATTTTCTGATAAACTTTGGTCGACCGTTCATTTACACCACTGCTCTCCCACTACAAAGTATACTAGCCATCGATGAGGCCTTTTTATTCATTGAAAAGCATAGGGAATTACCACAAGAATTGAACGTGAGGATAGCATTGTATAAAAGGCTGGTCAAGGACAGCTTCAATTACCCAACAAGTGATTCAGCAATTCAGCCGGTGATTATTTCGGGAAATGAAAAAGTTATATCCGTGGCGAAACAATTGAATGAGTATGGGTTCGATGTGCGACCAATTCTCTCTCCTACTGTAAAGTCCGGCGAAGAAAGGTTACGAATAAGCCTTCATGCCTTTAATACTGACGAGGAAATCACCCAGCTAGTCAATTCATTAGCTAATTTTCTATGAAAAATTACTTCGTTACAGCCATTGGTACGGACAGTGGAAAAACTGTCATTAGTGCCATTCTATCCCAATGCCTGGAAGCTGATTATTGGAAACCGATTCAGGCAGGCCATCCTCGTGATATCGAAACTGTACAGCAGCTTGTTTCAAATCCATCAATCCAATTTCATCCCGAAACATATCTTTTGAATACACCCACATCGCCGCATGCCGCTGCTAAAATCGATGGCATTACCATTGAATTAGATGCTATCAAGATACCTGAGAGTTCAAAATCGATAATTATAGAAGGGGCTGGCGGCTTGATGGTTCCATTAAATGATCGGGATTTGATGATTGATTTGATTGCCAAATTAGATGTAGAAATCATACTAGTCTCCAACCTATATCTCGGAAGTATTAATCACTCCTTATTAACGATCGAAGTATTGAAAAACAGGGGCTTGAAGGTGCAAGGATTGATATTTAATGGTCCTGAAAACGTAGAGAGTGAGTCCATCATTCTAAAAAGATCCGGTCTTAAGCATCTCTTGTCAATAAGGCCACAGCCTGAGATAAATCCAGGAGTGATAAGTAAGTTTGCTCAGCAACTGAAGCCAGTAATGCAATGAGTGACCTTGTTAAAAAAGACCTGTCCAATATTTGGCATCCCTTTACTCCACTCATCGGTGTGCCAGATCCAATTCCGATCAAATCGGCCAAAGGAGCATTTCTATTTACCGAAGATGGGCGAAAAATATTGGACGCTGTTTCCAGCTGGTGGGTAAATATTCATGGCCACAGTAATGAAATTATTGCAAAAGCCATTTACGAACAGTCCTTACAACTTGAACATGTCATTTTCGCTGGTTTTACACATGAACCAGCGATTCAGCTTTCGGAAAATCTACTTTCAATCCTCCCCAATAATCAATCAAGGATATTCTTTTCTGATGATGGCAGTACCTCTGTAGAAGTCGCCCTAAAAATGGCTATTCAATTCTGGTTTAATCAAGGGTTGAAGAAAACCAAAATTATCGCAATTGAAGGTGCATATCATGGCGACACGTTTGGAGCTATGTCAGCTGGGGATAGGAACCCTTTTAATGAACCATTTTCCCCATTTCTGTTTGATGTTAATTTTATTCCGTTCCCAACACAGTCAAATGAAGAGGTCGTTTTAGAAAGATTTGAAGAATTTGTCAGATGGGACGATACAGCCGCCTTTATCTTTGAACCATTGGTTCAGGGAGCAGGAGGAATGCGAATGTATACCTCGCAATTGTTGGATAAACTATTGCAATTGGCGAAAGAGAATGACGTCATTTGCATTGCTGACGAAGTCATGACTGGGTTTGGTAGAACCGGAAAAAACTTTGCTACTGACTATCTACAAAATCCGCCTGACATTTTTTGCTTATCCAAAGGGATAACAGGAGGTGCTCTTCCCCTCGGAGTAACCACATGTTCCGGGAAAATTGAAGAGGCTTTCAAAACTGAAGATTTTACCAAAACCTTCTTTCATGGGCATTCATATACTGCCAACCCCATAATTTGCGCAGCTGCAAATGCAAGTTTTGAGTTACTCCAGTCTGCAAGCTGTCAAGACAACATTCAAAGAATTAGCCATAAACACGAATCATTTATTTCTGCAATAAGAGGGAACAAAAAGCTCTCCGATGCAAGAAACCTGGGAACGATTTGTGCCCTCGAAATACGATCCGAAGAGAATTCTTATTTCAGTCGAACAAGAGAAAAAATCTACCCTTATTTTCTTGAAAGAAATATTCTATTAAGACCGCTTGGGAACGTCATTTATATTTTACCACCTTATGTAATCGATGATGACGAGCTTGACTTAGTATACAACCATATTCAAGACTTCATTGAAGAGATATGAATGGGGAGCTGATTAGTGATCGCTTGCAGCTCAAACCATTCAGCAATAATGACCTTGAGCTTCTCCATAGTATTTTTATTGACGATAGTGTGAAAGAATTCTTATGGGACGGCATCACAATTCCTAAAAGTCAAACCCAGGAAATTCTCATTGCCAATGACCTACAGTTTACTAAGGAGCAAGCTGGACTGTGGAAAGTTGAATTAATTGAATCAGGTAAAACCATTGGATTCGTCGGACTTTGGTATTTTTTTAATGAACCTCAACCACAATTAATTTATGGTTTACTACCAGAGTTTGTTGGTCAAGGTTACGCATCAGAAGGTTCCAGACTAATTGTAGATTATGCTTTCGGTGTGCTTGGTTTCAACCACCTTTGTGCAGCTACAGATAAACCACATCTCAAGTCACAACGGGTATTAACCAGACTTGGATTCGAATTCGTTGAAGAAAAGTCGATGGACAAAAAGCCAACCTGGTTTTATAAAAAGGTCAGTCCTGTTTTTTAATAATTGGCCCTTGTTTACATTGCTTGTTTAGAAATATCACGTCATGAGATACAAATTATTAGGAAAAAGCGGTCTGAGAGTTTCCGAGATCTGTCTGGGCACTATGACCTTTGGAGAAGAATGGGGATGGGGCGCCAATAAGGAAGAAAGTCGAAATATTTTTGATGATTTTGCAGATGCTGGTGGCAATTTTATTGACACTGCCAACCGATATACAGAAGGAACTAGTGAAAAGTATATTGGAGAATTCTTATCAGGAGAAAGGGAGAGTTATGTTGTAGCCTCCAAATATTCTCTGTACAACAAACGCGAAAATGTCAATGCCGGTGGCAACCACCGAAAAAATATGATGCAATCTGTAGATGGTAGCCTCAAAAGATTAGATACAGATTACCTGGATATTCTTTGGTTACATGCCTGGGATTTTATGACCCCCGTTGACGAAGTGATGAGAGGACTGGATGATCTTGTTAGGGCTGGTAAAGTACTGTACCTGGGAGTCTCTGATACTCCTGCCTGGATCGTATCTCAAGCAAATACATTAGCTGAACTTCGTGGATGGACCAGCTTCATTGGACTTCAAATTGAATACAACCTCGTTCAACGAACTGCCGAAAGAGATCTGATCCCAATGGCCAAGTCATTTGGCATGACCGTTACTCCCTGGGCCCCACTCGCCGGTGGAGTGCTAACAGGGAAATATTTGGCAGATTCTGAGGCAGATGGACGGGTTTCGGCAACTAGTGAACGAAGAAATGAGCGTAATACCAGAATTGCAGAGGAAGTCGTGGCCATTGCCCGAGAGCTTGATGTTTCACCTGCTACTATCGCAGTGAGGTGGACGATGCAAAAGAATTTTCAGAGCATTCCTATAATTGGTGCGAGAAAGCTGTCGCAACTACAGGACTCCCTAAGGTGTTTGAGGTTAGAATTACCCGAGATGTATATGGAACGATTGGATGAAGTAAGTAAAATAGAACTCGGATTTCCGCACGATTTTTTAAGTTCTGATGGGCTTAAAGAAGTCATTTTTGGAGGCACTTACGATATGATTGACAACCACAGGAAACTTTAGGCTTTAAAGGGTATCTCGAGTAAGCGAGTTATTAATTCTTCCTGGTCTATTGGGACAACTCCAAATTGCTCACAGACTTGTGCTCCTGCTGCGTTCACAATCTGGCCAAGTTGAGCAATCGAAAGCCCTTGAATTGTGCATAAGGTGGCAAGCGCAATTACAGTATCGCCCGCACCAGAGACATCTACTAAGTTTATACTGAGGCCATCGATTCTGCAATGGCCATCTCTATTCAAAACTATCAACCCTTTTTCAGAAAGTGTTAATAGTAACCAATCACATTCGATGTCACTGAAACAGTCTTTTACTGTAGCAATAAGCCCTTGAGCATCATTGCTGTTTAACGATACCTTATGAGCGCATTCAAATTCACGCAAATTCGGCTTGAATAAGGTCGCCCCTTTAAAATTGAAATAATTCCTTTCTTTGGGATCGACAATAACTGGAATCTCCAATTCACTACATTTTACCATTATGTCGCGTATCAATTCCTCACTCAGGACACCTTTGTCGTAATCTTGAAATACAACAGCATCAACTCCAGAAAGTACGTTTATAGATTTGCTTAAAAGGTCATTTTTTAAAGCATGGGACAATAAAGTTGTGACTTCATGATCTATCCTCATGACTTGATTGTTGCCATCTATGATTCTTTTCTTTTCGGTGGTTATCCGATCGGATCGAATAATACATTCGGTTGGCAATCCATTATCCCTCAACAGAGTCATTATAGAATCGCCACTGTGATCATTGCCTATGACCGAGGCCAAAAGGACCTCACTTCCCATTGCTCTTAGATTCATTGCAACATTGGCGGCTCCGCCCAGTCGCTTTTGTTAATTTTACATTATTAATATGGGAAACCGGGCCGCGGGGGATATACGATAATAAAGACCCAAGCGA
>JAJCYL010000428.1 GCA_029262955.1 Cytophagales bacterium
TATGCCATTTTTCCAATACCGGGAGGGAGAGACATCATAGATTATCCCTTGGTAGGCAATCCAAATCTCTTCTTTGTCCTGGCCGTTTCGGAGGGCTAATTGGGGTTTGGAAAAATGAGGTAATAAGCTATTGTCGTCCAAGATTCTGAAAAAATACGCCGGATTTGAATGAAATTGAAATACTCTGTTTTTTAAAATCGAGATCCTACTACAATTCGATCTTTGAAAGAGCTGACGTTTCCACCTGCATCAAATACCTCAAAATGGATTATATAGCTGCCAATTCTAACTTTTTGCAAACGATCATTAGTCCCATCCCATGTAATGAAACCATTCGCTGGTATGCTGGCATTTTCCAAAAGCCTTTTAACCGGTCTTCCAAGCGCATCAAAGACAGAAACGGTGGCAATGTTATTACCGCTATCAAAATTGAAGTTGATCGTAGCGAAATCAGCCATGCCATCGTTATCAGGAACAATAACCCGGGGTGAAATTGTAATCACCTCAGCACCGCTTTGAATACTGATTTGTTGGGAGTTCTGAATTCCTGGAGTGGCAAAACCGGCTGTACTTGCTGCGGATTTCCAATTGTCCTGACTCTGAGTCTGCTTTTCTGCGGAGACCCGTTCCAGACTGATGCCATCAAAGTTGTCTAATAATGAGAGGTGAAAGTTCTCATCATATTCAAACGCATCAATCAAATTATTGGATTGATTAACTATTGAAACAGTGCCATTTTCGTTGGGTAAAGATGGAAGATCAGTAGTAATGAATCTGGCTTCATTACTCATGGGGTAGTCCGCTTTAAGGATTACAGGATCTTCCGTAAGAACCAGGTAAGAGGTTGGAGGTAGTAATAGATTTTTCTCGGTAATCACCTTTGAATTGGTAATACTATCTTCTTCGAAGTTGCCTATCGACCAATTTTTGAGATTAATATACTTGTCGCTACGATTAAAAAGTTCAACAAAATCGACTCCTCCAGGTCTGGGGTTAAAGAGGACCTCATTAATAACTACATCCAAAGAGTCGGCATCTTCTGGTAGCGTGAAGGTGGTACTCGAAAAGTCATCTTGAATCAAATTTCCAAGACAATCTACGACATTTGCAATCTCAATTTCATAAGTGGTCCGAGGTTCGATTTATTGCTTGACCTGAAAAGTGATCCTATCATCGAATGGACTTGAAAGCTGAGCATCACCAATCATTAAGTCCGGATTAATGTTTACACTCAAGAATTCAATTTGCGGACTTAGCTTTTCATTGAAATTGATTTGTATAACTTCATCTTGTACAAAGGCATCAAGTATCCTGGGTCCAAAGTTGTCAGGATTGTCCATTTTATTGGAATTAGGTTTACCAGGTGATCCGCCCAACTCATTTTCTGAGGCCGACCAGTTGTCGATCCGTCCACAGGGATTCAAGATGTCAATCATTTCTAAAGACCAGCCTCCTTCGTTTTTATCGGAGTCTTTGTACCAAGTTTCATCATAGGAGACTGAAAAGATGAATTCATTAACTGAAGAAAGGCTAATGACATCACCTGAATTGTTTAGCGAAGGCCAATTAGAAACTCCCAATACACTACCGAGTGAACTCAATTCTTCAACCCTTGATGTTGGAGTAAGAATGAGATAAGTCCCCGGTGAAATCAAACTGGCTGGTAGGGTTGTTGTCGATATCGCATCAGATAATTGAATGGATTTGAGGCTTATGACTTTTGATGTGGTATTGTAGACCTCAATGTACTCTGCGTCCGGCAGATTGCCTTCTTCAACGGGGTTGGCCATGATTTCAGTGATAATCAACTCATTATAAGTTGGAGTTGCTCCATTGCCAAAAGACAGAGAGAAATCATTTATTAATGAGCCATTGCAATTGCTTAAACCACTTATTGTCAAATCATAAAAGATACCATCCTGAAGACTTTCAGAAAATTGAATAGTGATAGAGTTTGTTTCCGGGTTACTCTGGATCCCCTGGACCTCTAGATTGCCGACCGAAATGTCGTTAGAGCCAATCGTATTTGAAGGAGTAGTATTGAATTCAATTTCAAGTGATTGATTGTCTGGAATAGTAAACATAACGATATCTATACCAGGAATTTCAAGCGGCGTATTGTCCACAGAGTTAATTATTCCGGGCGTTCCTCCCGATTGATCGACTGAAGCTGACCAGCTCAGGTTTTCGCCACAGGCTGTAATAGGGCCAATTCGCTCTAGTGAATAACCACCATCATCTTTGTTAGTATCTCCATACCAGGAGTCGTCATAGTTGACAAGATCAACATCAACAGCGTTATCCTCATCTCTCAATATCAGTGCTTCACCAGAATTGGTCAGGGCTCCCATACTTGGCATTTCAATGACATTACCGGTAAATACTCCTGTGTTACTATCATCAGTAAGTACTACGAGGTCTCCCGGGAATAGAACATACGCTTCAGTTGTGATCACATCGCCGTTTAGGGTGTAATTGAATAAATCAATGTTCTTGTTACTGTTATTAAATAATTCTACATATTCTGCGTCTGCCAAACCAACCACAGGTGTGGGATCTGCCATTATTTCGTTGATCACTACATCTTTAAAAACGGCTTTGGAAATAAGATTGAAAGTGAAATCTGAGGAAGAAGTATTGGTATTGCCAGCAAGGTCTTTTATGCCAGAAGCTACAATGTTGTTAAGCTGTCCATCTATGAATTCATCCGAGAAATTTAGAATGATCTGCGAAATATTGTTTTGCCTCATCGCATTGGCAGGATTAATGTTCCCATTGAGTACATAATTGCCAACATTTTCTGAAGACACCAGGTCAACACCCTCACTAAATTGGATGTTTATGCCATTTGAGCCCAGCACTTCAACTGATGTTATTACTGGGGGCTCGGTGTCCGGTGGAGCGATGGAGCCAAACAGTTGAATATTGTCGAGCCACCAGGTGCCAGATGTGCTTTCTGCCGTGTACCCATAGATCCTTAATTCAATGGATACCGAACTTGATAAGTTGGCAAAGGTTCCGTCAAGATCCACGGTTTGAGTGCGGACGTTGGAATTATCAGGGACTTTTAGGGTTGCCAGGTCGTTTGTAAAAGCATCGAGGCTCGATCGGACAGAAATGTCCCGAATACCAGAACCGGATCTTCTTTCATCAAATACTAAGGAAGTTATGGTCAATTCAAACCCTGAATTGGCTGATATACTGAGAGAGTAATAATCATTTATATCCAGGCCAACAGTAGACCATCCATTGGAGCTAAATTCCCCAGCTGAGGATGAAGGATTGATACCAGAGCCTCGGGTAATATGGGAGAGGGTTCCATTATTTGGAGGAACGTCTGGGGGTAAACTCACTTCATTTCCGGCAGATCCTTCAAATGAATATTGGGCAATCTGTGAAACGCTATTGAGATGAGAAATGATAAAAATTAATGAACAGAAGTATTTCATATCGATGATGCTAACCAAATATATTAATTTTGCATTTAATTTCTTGTAACTGAATAACAACAAGAGTTAAGGATTCTTTAACCCAAAATGATTCTCCATTTTATCAATTGAAGTGAAATGAAAATAGCAGTTGTAGGTGCCACCGGATTAGTAGGTCAGGAAATCCTTGAAGTAATCAAGGAACGAAATATTAAGTTTGATCAGTTATTATTGGTTGCCTCGCCTAAATCAGTGGGTAAAGCATACGAGTTCAAAGGAAAAAATTATACCGTAATTGGTATGGATGATGCCATTAGTGAGCGGCCAGACATCGCCATATTTTCAGCTGGCGGAGCGACCTCTCTTGAGTGGGCACCAAAGTTTGAGGAAGCTGGGGCTATAGTGATTGATAATTCATCAGCCTGGCGAATGAGTCCCCGGCATAAATTGATTGTTCCCGAAATCAATGCAGGAAAACTGAGAATTGACGATAGAATTATTGCTAATCCTAACTGCTCCACGATTCAGATGGTTTTAGCCCTTGCACCCTTACACGAACGATATGGGATCAAGCGGATTGTGGTTTCTACCTATCAGTCGGTATCTGGTACGGGTAAAGAAGCAGTAGAGCAAATGATGGACGAAAGGGCTGGAAGAGAGGGGAAGAAGATATATCCTCACCCTATTGATATGAATGCGCTTCCTCATATAGATGTTTTCCAGGAAGATGGATACACCAAAGAGGAAGTTAAAATGGTGAATGAGACCAAGAAGATTCTTGGGGATGATGAAGTCCAAGTGACAGCAACCTGCGTTAGAATTCCCACAGTTGGTGGTCATTCGGAAGCGGTGAATGTCGAGTTCAAGAAGGACTTTACATTGGAAGAAATTCGTGAAATATTGGAGAGTACTGATGGTGTGATCGTGCAAGACGACCCCCATAATAATGTCTACCCCATGCCAATTACATCACACAAGAAAGATGAGGTATTTGTAGGTCGCATTCGAAGAGATACCACCCAACCAAATACCCTTAACATGTGGATAGTCGCAGATAATCTTAGGAAAGGAGCGGCCACTAATGCAGTTCAGATTGCAGAGTATTTGATGGAACATCACCTGGCTCATTCAGTAAGATAGCATCCTTGAATCTTATTAGGCTTACAAAATCTGATATTCAGAACTTCATAAAGGAACATGAGGAGGATGATCCTCACCAACTAATGTTAGCATCTTCCAGGTGGCCTGATCTTCCAATCAAGTCTATTGTAGCGCAGATTCAGTCCCGGAGGAAAGCCAAGAAGAAACTTCCAAAATGGTATAATACATCGGGCATTATATTTCCACAATCCATTTATTTGGAGCAATCTTCGTCAGAAAAAACGGCCGAATTCAAAGCGGCACAAATCATTGGAAAGTCATTACTTGACTTAACCGGTGGAACGGGAGTCGATTGCAGTTTTTTCGCTGCAAACTTTGATAGAGTGGTCTACAATGAATCTAATGAGGAGTTATTAGATATAGCCAGGCACAACTTCAATCAATTGGGAATTGAAAATGTATCATTTATCCATTCAGAGGCGGAGGAATTTTTAAGAGATAATAAAGAAACTTTTGATTGGGTTTACATTGATCCGTCGAGAAGGCAGGGCGGGCAAAAAGTATTTAGACTGCCCGATTGTCAGCCGGATGTAATAAATATTGTTCAATCTATTCTCGAGTCCGGATCCAAAATATTGTTGAAATTATCACCCCTGTTGGATATCTCTGAGGGAATTAGGGAGATTAAAAACGTATCAAAAGTTTTGGTGATTTCGGTTGATAATGATTGCAAGGAATTGCTTTTTCAATTGGAATTGAATAAATCTGAAACAACTTTTGAAGCCATTAATATTACAAATTCCGGAATTTCACGATTTGAGTTTGTCAATGGTGAAGAACCGAATGCTGTAGTCAATTTCGGTGAACCCTTAAGATATCTCTATGAGCCGAATGCCTCAGTACTGAAACTTGGGGCCTTTAAACTAATTAGTGAAAAACTGGGGCTATCGAAATTAAATCCGAGCACACACCTATATACTTCGGCCCAATTGTTACCCGATTTTCCAGGGAGAGTTTTCAGGATTATGTCCTCAAATCCATTTAATTGGAAAGATCTAAAACGCTGGAATGGCAAAAAGGCTAATATCACCATACGTAACTTTCCCCATACAGTTGAAGCCATCCGGAAGAAAGTAAATATTAAGGAAGGCGGAAATGTCTACCTATTTTTTGCCACATCGGTTGAAAACAAGCTAAGGGCTATCACTTGTGAAAAAATATAATAGCAACATGCGGGCAATCAGGAGAAAAATAAATACGGGTCCGTAGTATTGCAACACCATTAATCGATTCTGTTTATGCATAAACCACAATACCCACCAGGGTTTATAAAGGCCAGCAAAAAGCATAAATCCGCTTAGTAAGATTAAAGTTTCAAGAAGGGGTAAATACTCACTCAATTGTTTAAGGAATCAGTCATGGAAATTAATTTCAATTAAAGTTACATTTTTGACGCTGTATAATATCCGTGATTTAATGACCATTTGTAATATGTGCTATGGTTAGTGCCAGAATAGCCAATATTTTTGAGCAACGAATTTAAGAATGAATAGAATTTACCGGTACTTTTCTTTTAGTGCTATGTTGATTTACTATTCAGCATGTATTTCACCTGTTGATATAGATACTGATTTAAAAGATGACATACTGGTTGTGGAAGGATTCATCACTGATGATTTTGGACCCCATGAAATTGCCATTACCCGAGTGGCTAAATTCGCCGGTGGTATAGCTGGTGGCACTATTTTTCCTGTTAACGATGTGGAAATCTATATTGTTGACAACAATGGCGTACGTACGGAGCTGCTTCAAACTGACACCACGGTCAAGGAAATTTTACAGCCAGTTTTTTCGATTCCACCTGTGCCCCAACGAACTGTCTTTAGACCGGTAAAAACCGGATATCGAACGCCTTTTGACTTCAAAGGGGTGAAGGGTAATACTTACACCTTACATTTCACTTTGTTTAATGGAAGAACGTACGTTTCAACCCCACAAACAATACCTGACGGACCGGAATTAGATTCTGTGATTCTGAAATACAAAATGGTACCAAGCACTGACCCGGTTGTTTTTGACTCTGGCGTAGACGTCTTGGCCAAATGGCAAGACCTCGCTGAGCAGGATAATTATTACTCGTGGCAAGTGAATGGAATCTATTTGATTGAAACTCCCTTAAATGAATTCTTAGATCCTTCGAGATGTCTGTACGATCTCGATATGAGCGGGTGTTGTAACAGATGCTGGATCACTGAAACGAACATTATTGGGAACACATTGGCATCTAGTGATATCAATACCAATGGCCAATTGATTACCATGAAAGTCGGTTTCATCAAAGATGATGGATTGAGGTTTGCCAATACTACTGTTGATGCCAACAAGCAGTACTATGTGGAATTGGAACAACTTAGCACGAATAAGGAGGCCTTTAGATTTAATGAGCTCATCCAATCTCAAATTGAAATTGATGGGGATATTTTTGACCCTCCTCCCGCAGAAGTAAGCGGCAATATAACTAACGTCAATAATCCTGATGAAAAGGTAATTGGATTCTTTGGAGCCCACTCAATTACACGGAAAGGGGCGTTCATTAAACGATCAATTTTGGAAAATATCCAAAGATGGCCCCATGCATGTGGTGATTGTAGTGTTAGGAATGGGTCTTCCATTGAAACGCCAGCTGTTTATAGATAATCGTAATTACATGGTGCTCAGTTGCCAATTGATTATTTTTGCGACCCGTATTTTGAAAAACAAATAAACAACATTGAGATATGCCTAAAGGTAATTTTGTAGTCCCTTTTCCAGACAATGAGCCAGTAAAAAGTTATGCTTCTGGCAGCCCTGAACGAATATCACTTCAAGCTAAATTGAAGGAAATGAGTTCTCAGGAAATTAATGTTCCCATGTACATTGGCAGTGAAGAGGTCACAACTAGTACTAAGATTAGAATGTCTCCTCCTCATGATCACAAGCATACCTTGGGTCATTTTTATGAAGGGGATGCTTCTCATGTTGAGCAGGCCATCAATGCGGCACTGGGAGCACGAGAGGCATGGGCTAATATGAGTTGGGAGCATCGGGCGACTATCTTTTTGAAAGCTGCAGACTTACTAGCCGGCCCATATAGAGATGATATCAATGCAGCAACCATGCTTTGTCAGTCAAAGAATGCTTTTCAGGCCGAAATTGATGCCGCATGTGAGTTGATTGATTTCTTCAAATTCAATGTGGCATATATGCAGGAAATCTACCAGCAACAACCCGAATCGGCTCCGGGTATTTGGAATAGATTGGAGTACAGGCCATTGGAAGGGTTTGTTTTTGCCATAACGCCATTCAATTTTACGTCTATTGCTGCCAATTTAACTGTTGCGCCAGCACTGATGGGGAATACTGTTGTTTGGAAACCATCGTACCCTCAGGTTTATTCGGCTAAGGTGATCATGGAACTCTTAAAAGAAGCAGGCTTACCGGATGGTGTAATTAACCTCATAACTGTTGATGGTCCGGTAGCAGGCGAAGTGATTTTCAACCATCCTGATTTCGCTGGATTACATTTTACAGGAAGCACTGGTGTCTTTAAGCAATTGTGGAAAACCATTGGAGCCAACATCGATAAATACAAAGCTTATCCTCGAGTGGTGGGTGAGACAGGTGGCAAAGATTTTATAGTGGCACATAAATCTGCTGATCCTAAGGCTTTAGCTACGGGTATTGTTCGAGGTGCTTTTGAATTCCAGGGGCAAAAATGTAGTGCAGCGTCAAGAGCCTACATTCCAGACAATATCTGGGAGGAAGTGAAGGGATACGTAGTGGAGGATCTTAAGACCATCAAAATGGGAGATCCAAAAGACTTCACCAACTTTGTTAATGCGGTGATTTCAGAGGCTTCATTTGATAAAATCGCCAATTACATTGATCAGGCCAGAGAAAGCAATCTGGCAGAAATTATTGCAGGTGGAGGATATGATAAATCTAAGGGATACTTCATTGAACCAACCGTAATCGTTGCTAAGGATCCAATGTTTACCACTATGTGTGAAGAAATATTTGGACCAGTAATGACCATTTACGTCTATCAGGCAGAGCGTTTTGAAGAAGTTTTAGAATTGGTAGATTCAACATCTCCATATGCTTTGACCGGGGCGGTGTTTAGCCAGGACAGATACGCGGTGGAATTAGCTACTAAAAAGCTAGTCAATTCAGCGGGCAACTTCTATATCAATGATAAGCCTACAGGGGCAGTAGTGGGTCAGCAACCTTTCGGGGGAGGACGGGCATCTGGTACCAATGATAAGGCCGGCTCAATACTTAACTTAATTCGATGGGCAAGTCCTAGAACCATAAAGGAAACGTTTGTTCCAGCTCATGACTATAGATATCCATTTTTGGAAAAAGATTGAGAGTCTTTTGCCAATTTGAATAGTCGTCCGATCTAATTATCACTTTTGAGAAGAATTGGGACAACCATTCTCTATCAGGGGAATTACATTTATTATTGAGGTTAGCTAAATGGGAGATAGCTTAGTCATCATACCGACCTATAATGAAAAGGAGAATATTAAAGCAATTCTTGCAGAAATAGTATCTCTGGAGCCAGCCATGGATGTGCTTGTGGTAGATGATAATTCCCCTGATGGTACAGCTACTTTAGTAAGCGAGAGCCAGGCACTTTATCCGAATAGGATTCATTTGATTAAAAGACCCGGAAAAAACGGATTGGGCACTGCCTATATTACAGGGTTTAACTATGCTCTTGATCGAGATTATCAGTTTATATTCGAAATGGATGCTGACTTCAGCCATAGTCCCAAGGATTTAATTTCTCTGTTGGAAACCTGTAAAGAGGAAGGATTTGATCTGGCCATAGGTTCACGATATGTGAAAGGGGTGAATGTAGTAAACTGGCCGTTAGGGCGTGTACTCATGTCTTATCTCGCGAGCGTCTATGTACGGATTGTAACTGGTTTGCCAGTTAGTGATGCTACCGCAGGGTTTAAGTGCTACCGGCGAAAAGTACTTGAATCTATTGAACTGGATAAGATAAAGTTCGTTGGATACGCGTTTCAAATTGAAATGAAATTCAAGGCCTGGAAGTATGGATTTAAAATCAAAGAGGTCCCTATAATATTTATCAACAGAAAATTGGGCGAGTCTAAGATGTCAACCGGTATTTTTAAAGAGGCATTTCTTGGGGTAATGCAAATGAAATTGGCTAGCCTGTTTAAAAGGTATCCAACTAACTAAAACGTATAGCATTAACAGGTCTGATCCTGGTTACTATCATTGTAGGTATAAAAAGTGCCAAATTGACCAAAATGAAGGTGAGTAAGTTGAGCCCCACTATTACAGACCAGTCCCAGTAAATGGGGACAAAACTCATGTAATAATTGACCGGGTCAAGCGGAATTATTTGGAAGTGATACTGTAGCATTCCAAAACCAATACCAACCGCATTTCCCAGGAGCATTCCTTTTACTATAAGCAGCATCCCATTAAGTGTAAAAATGCGCTTGACCTGGGTATCTGTTGCTCCAAGTGCTTTGAATATCCCTATCATTTGGGTTCTTTCCATGATCAGGATGAGTAAAATGGAAACCATATTGAATGAGGCAATGAAAAGAACCAATACAAGGAATACCACTACATTCTGGCTGATAAGACTGAGCCAGTCAAATATCTGTACATACTTATCAGATATTTTATCTACATATAGATCATAATCAACTACCTGGAAAAGATCTTCTTCGGCTTTGGCAATGTCATTAGGGTCGTTAATGAAAACTTCCATACCCCCAGCGAGAGAGTCTGGCCAATTGTTAAGCCTTCTAATCATATCAAGGTCTCCAAGAACTAATTTCTGATCAAATTCCTCAAGCCCCGTTTCATATATTCCAACTACGGTCAGCCTTCGAAATCGAGGTGGATCCTGGACAAAGTAGGTTATCACTCGATCATCAACATGCAACTCCAGTATATCCGCTATGTGTCTACTTAGAACAATTTCATTAGAATAGGTGGAGTCGCTGAATTCTATAAAGCGACCTTCCGTGATGTTTGAAGAGAAGTTATCAATGTCAAATGTTTCTGAAACACCTTTAATTATAACGCCGTGTACCTCCTTATCCGTTTTTAGCAGGCCAAGTTTGTTGCTGTATTCCTGGACATGCCGTATATAATCGTATTGACGGTAGTTTTGATAGAAGTCAGAGTTTAGGCTCACCGGTCGGTCCTCCAGCGCAGTACTCAATGTGTATTTGGTCACTTGAAGGTGGCCACCGAAGTCGTATATCTTGTTTTGAACCGTTTGTTGAAACCCATGGAGGATTAGGAATGAAACAATCATTGCTGCTAATCCAATAGCAATACTGGCAATGGCAATTTTG
>JAJCYL010000429.1 GCA_029262955.1 Cytophagales bacterium
CCGTTGCATTTTTCTTAGGCTTTAGAATGAATTCAGCTTATGATAGATGGTGGGAAGCGCGGAAAATATTTGGAGAGTTAACCAACAATACCAGAAGCTTTGTTGCGAAAGTCTTTACCTATTTCAAGAACCCAAAAAACCTTATAGATGAGGAAGTTTACCATTCGAATCAAACAGCGAATGAGTCAATTGATCTGATTTGTCATTATGTCAATCAGTTGCAAAATGAGATACACGAAGTACCCCACCCTGCTTATGATAATGATGCTGAATTGCTTTTCAAAAAGCATTTGGTGAATACCACAAACAAAGTCAGCAATGAAATTTTGATTTCCTTATCCACCAAAATAGAAGCCGTCTTTTCTTCCGATTCCAATATTGAAAAAGGTGACTTGATGCAGCATATAAATCGATTTTATGAAATACAGGGAAAGGCAGAACGAATCAACAACACTCCCTTTTTAAAGATATATAGCGCTTTCACAAGCGTGACGGTTACCATTTATGTGTTGTTAATTCCCTTCTTTATAGGTGATATTGATATTGGTGGAGAGGAAAGTTATTTGGAGCTGCTTGCCATCGTTATTATAGCAATTATTGGCACGCTCTTTTTAACAATTAACAAACTAGCCAATTTATATGGCGAACCCCTGGAAGAAAACAAAACCTCGGTACCCATTGACAAGCTATGTCAAACGATTGTAAGGAATTGTAAAGAGGTAAAGGGGAAACTCATGGAGCAAGAAAATAATCTGATTTAAACAAAAACGAAATTGAATACACATAAAAACTTAGGCATCTGGATGGATCATTCAATCGCAAATTTGATTGAGCTCAATGATTCGAAAACAAGCCACACGATTAAGTCAAATTTTACACACGACAAAAAAGTTGATGCTTTCCATAAGGGTGATAACCTTATGCATAACAAAGAGCAGCAACTAAATGAAGCATATTATAAAGGAATTGCAGATTTGAAATATGATCACGTGCTCTTATTTGGTCCAACAAATGCAAAAACAGAACTTCATAATTACCTGAATAAGGATCTTCATTTTAAGGATACAAAAATTGACGTTGAATCGGCGGATAAGATGACAGATAGTGAAAAAGATGCTTTTGTGAGGAATTATTTTGAAAATGAATGAGTGACAGCTATTTAGACAACCATTACATACACCGAAGCAATTGGCTGAGGGCGGCAGTTCTTGGTGCCAATGACGGTATCATTTCTGTAGCAAGTCTGGCGATTGGTGTGGCGGCCGCAAGTGATATAAGGGAACCTATTGTACTTGCCACTTTAGCTGGATTAGTCGCTGGAGCGCTATCCATGGCAGCCGGTGAATATGTATCGGTGAGTTCTCAGACAGATATTGAAAAAGCAGATATCGAGCGAGAGAGTGTAGAGCTCAAGGAAACTCCTGAACTGGAACTGCGAATGCTGGCTGAGATTTATGAAAAAAGAGGACTCAAAACTGAAACCGCCTTTCTTGTCGCTAAAGAATTAACCGAGCGGGATGCGCTTTCGGCCCATGTAAGGGACGAGCTGGGAATTAACGAAACGAGTAAAGCCAACCCCATTCAGGCAGCATTCGCCTCAGGTGCAGCCTTTACCGTGGGTGGTATGCTGCCGTTTGTAGTGGCTCTTTTTTCACCCTTAAAGCAAATAGAATATTCCCTTTACGGCTTTGCCGTCGCATTTCTCATTCTATTAGGAGCATTGGCTGCTAAAACCGGAGGTACCAATGTGGTGAAGGCGATTATAAGAATCACTTTTTGGGGTACAGTGGCTATGGGATTGACAGCATTTGTGGGGTGGTTATTTGGTGTCAATCTTGGGTAAGAAACGAGGTAATATTCTTTAGGGAAATGTAAAGCACCTCAAAGGCCAAGACCTAATAAGCTCATTTAATGAGAATGAACAAAGAAAAGAGATCCTTCAATTCCTGTAAAGGTGCTTGGAAGGTCAATGGCACTTAACATTTTTGAAAGGAAAGGCGGCTATGAAGTTTTACACTGGGATGACTTTTATGCAATTGGAAGCAACTGATACAAGAAACATAAGTTTCAAGAGAGTGGTGTCGTTTTCGCAATCACCAATCCACGACTATTGATGGTTGGAGAAGTAAACGCTTTCACTACTTGTGACTTAAACAGTAAGGTACGTCTCAACGTTAAGAAAAGAACTCTTTGATGTTATTTCTGGCTTTGAGGCAATACATGATCATTAACACCAATTACTAAATGGACTTCATCGATTACTATAAAACACTGGGATTAACCAACAAGGCATCAGATAGAGAAATCAAGGCCGCTTACAAAAAATTAGCCCGAAAGTATCATCCCGACTTAAATCCAACCGATAAGGATGCAAAGGCTAACTTTCAAAAGATCAATGAAGCCAACAGCGTTTTAAGTGATCCAAAAAAGAGAAAGAAATACGATAAATATGGAAAAGATTGGGAACATGGAGAGGAATTCGAAAAAGCCAAACGCTCCCAGTCCACTCATCAAAGGGCTCATAGTGCCTCACAAAGTGGAGGCGATTTTTCTGATTTCTTCGAGTCAATGTTTGGCGGTAACGCCACAGGTGGTCGCCAAGTCCAATTCAGAGGTGAAGACTTCAGGGCTAGCTTGCAACTGTCTCTTTTAGATGCATACAAAACACATAAGCAGATCTTAACGGTAAATGGAAAAGCCATAAGAATCAGCATCCCCGCTGGAATCGACAATGGCCAAACCATCAAAATCAAGAACCATGGTGGATCAGGAATGAACGGAGGACCAAATGGGGACTTGTACATTACCTTTTCCATTGCTAATCATCCTGACTTCAGACGCTTGGGTAATGATTTATATACAACTAAAGAACTGGATTTGTATAAAGCCATTCTGGGCGGCGAACTCATTATTGATACACTTGCAGGTAAAGTAAAATTGAAAGTGAAGCCGGAAACCCAAAATGGGCAGAAAGTTAAATTGAGGGGAAAGGGGTTTCCTGTTTATAAAAAAGAAGGCAAGTTTGGAGACTTATTTGTGACCTATAACATCAAAATCCCAACACGCCTAACTGACAAACAAAAGGAATTATTTACCGAATTATCCAAAACTTAAGAAGTGATTATGCAGCGCGAAAATTTAATTGGTCTGGAGGAAATTTGTAGCCATCATAACGTTGAACCTTCATTTATTCATTCCTTGCAAAAAACGGGGTTAATCGAAGTAATTGTTATCAGTGAGGCTTTCTTTATTGAGAGCAAACAACTCCCACAACTTGAAAAATACATTGATTTTCATTATTCACTGGATATCAATCTGGAGGGAATTGAGACCATAAGCCACTTACTTCAACGCATCAATACATTGCAGAAAGAAGTTATCCTGCTTCAAAATCAGGTTCAATTCTATCAATCCAATAAATAGTATGGGAAATATCTGGATCTATTCGTTTACTGTATTCATGGCCTTTTTCGCCATCATGAATCCCATTGTCAATATTCCTATTTTTCTTAAAACAACAGAAGGCCTCTCTAAGGAAAAGAAGCGACAAATTTCCAAAACTGCTACGCTCCATCTCCTCAGCATTTACATTCTATCCTGATTGGCTAATTGTCAATCAATTCTGACTATATCTCTTTGTGAGAATAAGTCAGGTGTTACTTCAAGTTTTAAGGTTGGTTCTGAATACAAAGAAGGAGGAACCGAAATATCTCCCAAATAGAGGCTTCCCCTGAATAATTTTACATTTACATCAAATAAACCGCGTTTTGGCAGTGCAAGGGTTAGAGTCGCTGCTGCTTTAACGGCTGGATTATAAACCTGTCCTGTTGTTAAATCGATACCCGAAGGTGTATCCAGTGACAAAATCCCGGAATCCTGATTATTAGCCCATTCGATCATCTCTGCAGCAGTGCCAATGGGGTCTCCGTTTATGCTGTACCCAATGATTCCATCAATGATCAGGCCCGGTCGTGGGATTCGGGCTAAATCTGAAGGGATATTGACCGGCACATCCATCCTATGAAGGATATTCATCTGATGATTGGGAACAGGAGTCATTTTATTTTTATCTGTCACCACTACTTCTACATCATATCCCCAGGCAAATAATCTTCGGGCACAAACCATGGCCCCTCCACCGTTCCCTCCGGTTCCAGCCAATACCACAATTTTTAATCTTTTATTTTTCCCTTTAAGAAATTTTTCTTTTGCTACAATTGCCAGGCATCGTCCGGCATTTTCCATCATCTGGATCAGCTCTATTTGGTAATCCTCCACCATCAAGCGGTCCACTTCTATCATTTGCTCAGTTGTCAAATGTGGTATCTCGCCCTTA
>JAJCYL010000430.1 GCA_029262955.1 Cytophagales bacterium
CCTGGGTCTCCTTCATCAGCATTACAAACTATGAACTTTTGATCTGCCTCGACCACCAAACAGGACTCCAATTTCAGTCCTAACGGGAACCCGGCGCCACCCCGGCCCCTAAGGTTTGAAATCTTCAGTTCTTCTAATAGAGAAGATCTGTCTTCACTTAGTGTGTATTTGAGAAAGCCAAAAAAATCATCCCAATTCGGTGCTGGATTGGTCAGTATTGGGTTATTAAGGTTAGAAGTAACGGGGTAGTTATCTAACCCCGGAGCCTTGTCACTGCGAAGTATGGATTGAATTTCCTGATCACTTTTTGCACTATAATTAGACCCGTTAAAATGGAATGCCCCATTTTCATGACACCTTCCCAGGCAGCACATGTGACCAATTTCTTCAGCTTTGAAGTGCTCTTTTAAGCTATTTTCCACCCTTTCCTGAGTGCCGGCTAATAAACAGGCGCTGCCATTGCATACATAGGCCTTTTTCCCTTTGTTCTCGGCCTTAAGGAAATCATAAAAGCTCACTGTCCCATAGACATTGGCCTTACCAATAAGGAATTCGCGGGCTTTTTCCCGCATATTGTCGGTTGCTATGGTTCCCGTCTGTTTGGACTCTGAAACCAATTGTTCAAACAGTGGATTTGTCAATCCCTTTCGCCCCGCAAGCTTGCTCAGATTTTCCGACATCGTAAATGGGTTAATTCAGTCCTAAAATACGAAAATACGGCTATTCAGCAGACCTATTGATGATCTTCTTTATTAGTGGTATGCCCGAGATCCTAAATTCTCTTCTTTTAGACCTATTGGTGACTGACAAACTAAATGCATTGAGACAAATCGATGTCAACTCACTCTCCACACACTGTCCACAAACCATTTGTTTTCATCAAAAAAATTGGCTTCGATGGTAAATCCCGTTGTTTGAGCCAACTCCTGTACAGTCTCCAGGTCAAATTTGGTGGAAATCTCCATATGTATAGGTTCCCACGCTTTAAAGTGCACGTTTTGGTTAAGACTTTGAATGTTGACCGTGTGAGCGCAAGTACTAATGAGGTAACTACGACATTCTCCGATTGCGGGGTCATAGTAGGGATAATGGATAAAATTATCGGTATTGAAATCAGCACCGAGTTCACGATTTATTCGGCTTAATAGGTTAAGGTTAAAATCTCTGGTAACCCCCTGACTATCATTGTAGGCCGCCAGAATCTTTGAGGGATCTTTCTTTAGGTCAAAACCAATCATTACAAGATCACCCGAGGCCAATGCATTTTTTAATTGATAAAGAAATTGAGTAGTAATTGGCCGGGTGAAATTACCAATGTTTGACCCCAGGAATAGTACCACACGCTTTACCTTAACATTCTTTTTTAAACCTTCTAGTACCTGGAAATACTCACCTCGTAAGCCTGAAACATGCAATTCTGGAAGTTCATCACTGAGGTTGTTTGTAAGCACTTTCAGGACATTGGTTGAAATGTCTACTGGTTTGTATTGAAATTTAGCCTTTTGACTTAAAAAGTGATTGAGCAAAACTTTCGTTTTGTAACCATCTCCTGCACCTAATTCAAGTAAATCAAACTCTTCGTTTTCACTTCCTCGAAAGGCTTGAAGTATCTTTTCTTTTTGTGTGCTGAAAATAGAATATTCCGATTGGGTCAGGTAATATTCGCCTACTTTCATGATTTGTTGGAATAGCTCGTCTCCCTTTTCATCATAAAAATATTTAGACGATAAGTATTTGGGATTACCCGCTAATCCCCGGCTTACATCTCGGGCGAACTCCTGATCAGGCAAGGAGTGGACTCCAGAGGATACTTCAATAGCTTCTGCACTTTCATTCAAAAGGTCACTCATAATTTGGATTCTTCTACTTAATTAAACTAGGTATCTTTTGGTTGGATTAAGTGTGTCTGGCAAGTCGGATACCGGTGAATTGCCATCTCAGGTGCGGATTGAAAAAATTTCTGTAGGTAGGTCGTATGTGGTCTCTTGGAGTTGCGCAAGAACCCCCTCTGAGAACCATTTGGTTGATCATGAATTTCCCATTGTATTCACCCAGGGCGCCTTCATCAGTTTTGAAATATGGATAGGGCAGGTAAGCACTATTAGTCCATTCCCAGCAATCACCATAAAACTGGTAATTGTTTGCAGGTTGAATTTTGGGGTTAAAATTTTTGTCCTCTACGAAATTAGATGAGTTGGCTATTTCCGGACTGTGGAGCTTACAAGCAATTTCCCATTCAAATTCAGTAGGAAGTCGAAGACCTTTCCAACGGGCAAAAGCATCAGCTTCATATTGGCTGATATGGGTTACCGGTTCGGAGGAGTTTAATTTATGAAAGCCCTGGAGTGTGTAAGAATGCCAATCACCTTCTACTTTATGCCAATAATGAGGAGCCTTGATTTCATTCTGATTGACCCAATCCCAGGCTTCAGAATACCACCATTGAAAATCTTGATAGCCTCCGGCTTCAACAAATTCCAGGTATTCACCATTAGTGACCAGGCGGTCCATGATTTCGAAGTTGTGCAAATAGACTTTATGGACTCCCAATTCATTGTCATAGCAAAACTGATTGGACTGATGGCCAATCTCATATAGGCCCTCATCTACTGGAAGGAAATTAGAGGTGTCCGACAAGTTACCAGTAGCGTTTAATTCTGTTGAGTAAACCGGAAATAAGGGGTTATGTCCTAAGATGTATTTAATATCTGTAAGTAGCAGTTCCTGGTGCTGCTGCTCATGATTAAGCCCTATTTCCAAAACATCCAAAATTCTTGTTTCGTCATCATTCAATGTCAGAATAAATTCTTCCAATTGCTCGTTTATGTAGCGTCTATAATCCATAACATCCTCAATGGTGGGTCTTGTCATAAATCCCCTGTTGGGCCTAAGGACCCGCTCGCCAACTGACTCGTAATAACTATTGAACATATACCCGTAATCGCTATTGAAAACCTTATAGTCTGGATTATATGTTTCCAATACCAGTGCCTCAAAAAACCAGGTGGTGTGGGCCAGGTGCCACTTTGGGGGGCTGACATCAACTATTGGCTGAACGACGTAGTCTTCCGACTTTAAAGGCTTGCACAAATTGACAGACTGAATTCGCACCCTTCGAAATTTTTCTAACAATAGCGTTAGACGAGAATTTGTAACTGCTTGCTCCTGAACTTCCACTATGCTTACCCTTATAGGAAAATATTATTGATGTTTAAAGGTTACTATTCCCGAAAAGAATTGCAACGGAAATTCGTGTTTAATGTTACTCTCTCAGATTATTAATTCTAAAGTACGAGTCATTGGTAGTTTCCACTATCTTGGATTTAGTGTTAAAGATTTTTCTAACAGCGTTTTTATTGGGATTTAGTTTGATCTCATCAAGTGGTCAAGATCGGATAAGTTATAGTATAATGCCAGGTTATTCAATGCAGGGAGGGGGAAACTATCAATATTTGATTCGGTTTGGGGCTCCGTTGATTTTTGATTGGGCTGTTAATGTGCAGGACTATAAGACCTTCACTGATACTATCGAAGGCAAACTTAATGTGGTGCTGTCCGAGAACACTATCTTTGAAAAGAGTGATCAACTTCTTTTAGAACGGTCAGGAAACTTTAAAAACTATGACTATCAAAAGGATACATTAGATCATTTACCCAAACCTGGAGAGTACTTTTTGTTAGCATCTTTCATTTCAAAAGATTCATTAAACTATGATGACCGAAGCGAACTTCTTATTCAGCGGTTAATGGTATATGACTTAAAAGTTAATGTTGAGCGTGCATACATAACTGATTTTGAATTGTCGGAATACCACCGGAACACTGAATTGAAAGTGGCATTGAGTCTTGACGTACCCTGTTGTACTGATTCACTTGGATCATTCAATTTTAGTTTAGAGGTTCTTGGTAGAAGGAATGAACTTCCAACTGATGATGGAGTTCAGATCAATACATTTTATGAAAATCGTGACCTTGAAGATGGTGTCAACCTGATTGAATTAGAGGCTGACCTTTACAATTTTACAAATCCGGGCGATTACAAATTCTTTGGATTTAATGTCAGTGGGTATTTCACTCATTTTTATTCTAAAATCGAGGAAATACTACCAAGTGTACCTCTGGAAGTCATTACTGATGTTGCAGCGGTTAATGCAATGCGTCAAGAGCAGCATCCATTTCTCACCTATGGTGACTTTTCAGTTTCAAGTGACCAATTAGAAGGTCTTGAAGTAGATGTACTTGTCAGTCAGGCCAGGCAATTCTACTCCACAGTAGAGCAATCACTTAGAGCTGCTCAAGCCAAAGATTATAAGACGTATTTGGAGTTGGCAGATTCGGCATTTGCTCACTGTGGTCGCCATGCCCCCAGCAGTCTCTTATTTATTCAGCCCGGGGTGGTATCTTCATTGTATAGCTCATTCCACAATATTTTAGTTAAAGACAGCTCCTTTCAGGAACCATATACCAATTCTGCCATCCAATTTCGACTGGGGGAAGCTATGGATATGGAAAGCCTGATGGATGGGGCCTACAAGCGATTATCTGAAGAAATTTTACCAGGAGGAATTGCTGTTAAAAGTGCGGTTGAGGCTTCGGGGTACTTTGATACTGACTCGACCTACCTTCAACCTGTTCTTATAGAAAACCCCGTTTTGTGGAAGGAGGTAACTGTACTTGCTTTGGAGCATTTTGTGAGGGTCCATGATTTCGAATCAGCGGACCAATTAATTGGTCAGGCAGATCGGCATGCTGAACTATTGATCCCGGTTTGGATGGCTTTAGAAAGCATGGGAGGGGATTCACTTTTTGGGGACCTGGCCAGTGAGCTGATTGATTATAACTCAATGCTCGACTACCATTTGGCCAAATTAAATTTCTATACAACAACCGGGCTTTTTGATGAGGGGAAAAGGGCTTTTGAACGAACTAATTTGCTCTATCAAAACAGCTTCAAATTTGATCCGTCAAATTTTTGGTTAACCTCAGCTGCCTTTTTTGAAGAGTTGAGAGCTTTTGAGAGAGCTGATTCGCTCTATATGTTGGCAGATCGTTATTTTGAGAAGCGAGCGGATGATTATTCTACGAAATCAGATAAGTCGAAGATCAAATTGCGAGGGTTTAATCAAGTTGCCCTCGAAAGGAAGATTAAACCCATTGAGGGTAATACGAAGCTCATTCGAGATTATGTAAAGAACCTTGAAAACGTCAAGAAACAGGGTTTTGTCCTTGACTACCTGGACATAATGAATAATCGGAGTACTTCCCAAAAGCTTGGCCTTTTTAGAAGTGCAGGGTACCCGGAGATGTATATGTACAATATCAATCAGTTGGAGGACCAAAACCAATATTTTCTGGCATCGGATTGGAGAAAAGATTTTGCTTATTTTTTGGGTAGAGATAAGCATTATTCACCTGCCTTTGTTGTCTATCACAATCTTTTTGGAGTAGAAAATTTAAAGTCAAAGGCATTCAGGAGCTCTTTTTCTGAAGAAGCACAGGTGTTTTATGGCAGGAAACAGTTAGAAGTTTTCAATCGCTTTATCAATTTAGTATTAGAGGCACCGGCTGATTCTCTAACTCAACAAGAAGCCGAAGAAGCATTGACACTTGGTTTCAATCAGACTATGTTTTACCATTCTTTCATATTGAGGGGAAATATGAGGTTGCTCTATGACATTTTTCAAAGCGATGATCCTGTTATACAACAGAAATATGAATTATGGAAGGCTTATAAAGAACTTCTCAACGATCTGTATATCAAGGAAAATACTACTCAGACGGATATTAATAAACTAAAGAAAGAGATTGAACAAACCGGAGAAGCACTGATAAGAAATGTAAGAGATACATCGACTTTTTTCACCAAAGAAGTTTCGGAATTTGAGCAGATACGCAGCCGTCTTAAAGAGGGGGAAGCTGCCATTGAAATAATTCGAATTATGATGAATCATGAAGTATACTATGGAGACGAAATCAGGTACGCCGCTTACATCATTACCCGAGACATGGAGCTTCCGAAATTGATCGCCTGGCCAACTTCAAGTGTAGACCTCGAGAATAGAGACTTTAAATACTATCGATCAGCCATTCAATTCCAACTTACCGATACCCTGTCCTATAACAACTATTGGAAACCAATCGAAGACAATTTGCCCGATAGCATACAAACCATTTACTTTTCCCCCGATGGGATTTATCAACTGATTAACCCTCAAACACTGCTTAATCCTTCCTCTGGTAACTACCTGATTGATGAAGTTGATATAAGGTTTGTTCCCACTATCTCAAGTATTAGCCCTGATGAAAAGTCTGAATTAAAATCTGCTACATTATTCGGAGATCCTATTTATATTGATAACCCCTCTACTCCTGATACAACTAGAATTGCTACCAATAGAAGTAGCCTCCTGTCCAATGAGATTTATGGACTTCCGGGTACCAAAGCAGAGGTTGAGCAAATCAATGACATTTTGGTTGACCACGCCTTCAGCGTCTCAATCTTTACGGGAAATGATGTAAATAAGAAAAATATTTATGCCAATAATCAATCGGATATTATACATCTGGCAACACATGGTTATTGGATTGATGAAAGCGGAATTTCCTCCTACAGTTCTCTTTATCGAAGCTTGTCAAAATCAGGTGTCATTTTAGCCAAAGCACAACAAAGAACGAATAAGGGAGATTTCAACCTGATTGCTGATGGTTTACTCACCGCCGCCGAAATCCAGGATATGAATCTCTTTCAAACTGAACTAGTGGTGCTTTCTGCTTGTGAAACAGGATTAGGCGAGGTTGTGCCGGGCGAGGGTGTTTTTGGCCTTAAAAGAGCCTTTCAAAAGGCAGGCACCAGGAATTTGGTTACTTCGCTATGGAAGGTGGATGATACAGCTTCACAGCGTTTCATGACATTGTTCTATAAGAATATGATGGATAGTAAAATAGAAATAGCCTTCGCTAAAGCTGGTAGGGAGTTAAAAAAAGAATATTCTGCACCTTATTATTGGGGCGCTTTTACTTTGACCAAATTCCATTAGAGAACAAAATGTTTCTCATGATAGTGATCTTTGTAAAAGAATAAGCTCCCCGGTAGCTCTTTTGGATTTGTATCGGAAGAGAGTCCTATTTGGAACGACATGGCAACCTATTTAGATCACTTGGTCGATATAGGCATACTCATTGATCAACATAGTTATACTCGCCGGAGGATCACAGCTGTATGGCATTTATTTTGAAACCAACTCCCTTATTAGAAAGATGTGAATTAGAGAAATCGCACTCATCAATGGCGCAATTGTCCTAATCTATTTAGCGATCTTATTTTTCCGGGCAATCAATAGGATAGAGTCGCCTTCTTCAAATTCCAGGTAGCTCTCCATCAGTTGAATTTCAAATTTGTCACCAAAGAGCGTTGGGAGTTCTTTTTCTGTATGATTGTTGACAAACATTCCTTTGAAGACTTCCGAGCCTTCACCTTTCCAAAAAGAGTGGCAAATAATACCATCAACTTCAAGGAGCTCATATTGTCTATTGATTGAGGTGTGGAGTTCATCATCGGTTAAGTGGTGCAATACTTTATTCGAATAGATCCCATTGAATTTTTGGTCGGTACCGAGGGTGACGGCATTTAACTTCAGGAACTGACCATTGGGATACTTAGAAAGCAGGCGATTTACGAATTCGGTTGAGTTATCGGATCCGGTCACCCTATAGTAGGTATCTAATATCTCCCAATCACTTCCCGGTCCGGATCCGATTTCGAGTACTGTTGAATTCTCAGGTAAAAAGTCTTTAAGTTTCTCAATGAGCTCGGAGCCATTGATGCCCTCGGCCATTTTGATATACTCATCAACTGATTTTTTGGTATGATAGTAAGCTCCTTCCATGTCATCAAGAATAATCAAAATCTCGAAGTGTGTTACAGTTTCCTCTAATTTCAGTAAGTATATTTTATCCTCCGGACAGTATTTCGCTTTTTTATAGTTAATTCTCCGCTACGAGTCTTCATCTCTTTTCCAAAACCCCAACTCTTCAATTTGGTCGATCACCCTTATCGGATTCCTAAATACCCAAAATACAATTTTGCTGTTGTATTTCGAATTTCGATGGTGGATACGAACACCTCGGGCAATGAATGGAATAAAAGTACAGGCTTCAAGGGAGACTATATCAGCTGAAAAAAAGTGAAAAACCCCCATAATGTGTGAGTCGAGAGTCAGTAATTCAGGGGTTACAGTTAAGGTGGCCAACGGCCAGGTAGTATCGACCCACCCAATTCTTGCGCCCCCAGTTAATTGTAATCGTTTCTTCTCCATGCCCCGTCTATTCTTGTCTTTTCAAAATTTATCATAGCATATGTAACCTACACCTTGCTTCTATAACCTAATTGATTGACGGATATTTCACCCTTTATTAAAAACCCATTACCTTAAGGGCAGTTCACTAAAATTTTCAAGTCATGAACCAGCGCATTTTACCAATACTTTTTGTACTTATTAGCTATGTTTCGGCAAACGCTCAAAACGAGGTCTACGAATTCCGAACATACGAATTAGGCTTTTCCAAGCCAGCCAAGGTTTTGCATGATTATTTTGAGCAGGCCCTTATTCCGGCACTTAACAGGCAGGGAATTAATAATGTTGGTGCATTTGAAGAAGTAGGTGATGCTTTACCTAAAAAAGTCTATCTCTTGGTTGCCTATGAAAATATACAGACTTTCCAGGGAGCAACTGATGCTTTGGAAAATGACGAACAGTTTAAAAAAGATGCCGAACCTTATTTGAAAGCCGCACCAGAGTCGATGCCCTATAAAAGAATATCGACCAACCTTATTCGTTCAACTTCAGGTTTCCCCAAATTGGTTGTGCCTGCTGCCGATGCTGATTTTTTTGAGCTCAGAATATATGAGAGCTACAATGAAGATGCGCTTCGCAGGAAAGTTAAAATGTTCAATGACAGTGAGTTTGGAATTTTTAAAGATGTGGGGCTCCCAACCGTATTTTTTGGATCTAATATAGCTGGAGGTCAGATGCCATGTCTTACCTATATGTTGGCCTTCAAGGATAAGGCCGCACACGGAGAAACTTGGTCTAATTTTGGACCACACCCCGAATGGCAGCGTATAACAAAATTGGAAGAATATGCCGATGCAATGAACTCAATCACGCGTGTTTTCTTAAAACCTTTGTCGTATTCCCAGTTGTAAGCCTTCGGGATTCTGAGTCTACCGATTCCTTATTCTCCTTTATCTCCAAAATTTCATAGCTAGGACGAAGTACGGAGTCCCATTGAAACCAGTTTTTGTAATCTTGAATTGAATATGATATTGAATAATCTCCATCTCTAACCCTCACGCTATCAAAAAACAAGGGCCTTACTTTTGGGAAATCCGACTTGTTCAATGCTTCATAATATTTATGTGTAAGTGTAATGCGATTGAATTCTGGTTTTACTGGTTTACAGGAAACCATCACTAAATAGACAAGAAAAACTATGGGTATGGTTTTTATCATAAGTTCCTAAATGAGCTCATCGAACCTGACTGCTACACTTATGAGTGGAACGCAGGTATTTTTTTGTCGTTGTAAACGACTATCGATAGCTTAATTCTGATTAAAACTGCTCACAATCCAGCCTCCACCAATCACGTCATCACCTTCATAGAATACCGCCGCTTGTCCGGGGGCGATGGCACTCACACCTTTACCAAAGAATATCTTCATGGTATCCCCAGCCTGTTCAATAACCGCTGGTGTTCCAGTATCATTGTATCGGACCTTGGTGACCGTATCCATCCTTTGACCATTCAGATCAGGATATTTTAGGAGATTTAACTGCTTGACATACATCCCATCCCGAGAAAGTTCATCAAATGTGCCAAGGACTACTTCATTGGAGTCTTTACGGATCTCTGTGACATACACAGGATAACCAAGGGCAATTTTTAATCCTTTTCGCTGCCCAACGGTATAGAACGGGTAGCCTTCATGCTCACCCACTTCGGTTCCATCTTCGAGGACAAAAGTTCCTCCCTTTACTTTTTCTTCCAGTCCTTCAACCCTTCTCTTTAGAAATCCGCGATAATCGTTGTCCGGTACAAAACAGATCTCATATGATTCTGATTTATTGACTAGGTCAATAAAACCACGTTCCTTGGCCATATCCCGAATTTGTGGTTTGGTCAGGTCACTCAGCGGTAGAATAGTTCTACTCAGACTTTCCTGAGACACCCCCCACAGCGCATAACTTTGATCCTTGT
>JAJCYL010000431.1 GCA_029262955.1 Cytophagales bacterium
CATCTGATGACGCATCAGGATTTATTGATTTAATGGTGGCAAACGCTTCATCGTTAACTCGTACGGCAGAATTCAGGGGACTATCTGGCTATGATGCTTCGGGGGATGCGGTACTTGAAGTGGGGAGCAATGGAAAAATAACCCTCAAGATCTCAAGCAATTTCATGGCTCAAAATGGGCCCGGACTATATGTGTATTTGTCTGACAATGGAGGTAGTATAACCGGAGGAGTTGAATTAGATAAGTTGAGATCAACTTCAGGATCGCAGGAATATGACGTGCCATTCAATGTGACCCTAAATCAGTACGATCACATTGTCTTATACTGTAAACCATTCGGAGTCGGTTTTGGTACTGCTAAATTGAGTAATTGATGGAAAAGACAGATTCAAAAATATTAGTGACGGTCCTGTTGGTGGTCGTAGCCGTTAACAGCGGATTCTCACAGGGTGCCTGGAACAAGGCTCAGGGTGAAGGTTTCTTCAAGTTGAGCGAAATGGTAATAATTTCAGACGAATTCTATACCCCTGAGGGCACCACCCAAAGAATTAAAACCGCGGGGGTCTATATAACCAGCCTCTATGGAGAATATGGATTAAGTGATAAGCTGACAGCAGTAGTGTTTCTTCCTTTTTTTGTGAGAAATACTATCAATGAACAGAACTTTTCGATTTCTACAAATGACGAAAAGGGTGATCAATCCAATAGTTTTGGTGATGTCAACATTGGCCTTCAGTATGGTATCAAACAAAGTGGCCCTTTCGTTCTGAGCGCCAGCGTGCTGTTAGGATTACCAGTAGGAGAAACCAGCGGAGGCCGAACGGAAATCCTTCAATCCGGAGACGGAGAATTCAATCAATTGCTACGCCTTCATGCTGGTTATTCATTTTACCCGGCCCCTTTCTACATGCAGGGAGCAATTGGTTTTAATAATAGAACTAAAGATTTTTCTGATGAATTTCATTTCTCATTTGAAGCGGGTGCCTCAATCAAAGAATCTTTATCTCTTGCTTTGAAATTGGGTGTTCTACAGTCCTTTAATAATGGAGATGCTGCTACCAGTCAGACCGGGATATTTTCGAATAACCTCGAGTATGTAACTGTGGGACCGGAAATCAGCTACCTGTTAAACGAAAAATTTGGGGTATCTGCCAGTGTATTTAGTGCATTGAGTGGTCAGAATATTTTAGCGAATCCAGCATTTAATCTGGGTGTGGTCTATAGTTTGAAGAAATAATTCAGCCATACAGAGCTATACTATGGCTCTAAGCCATAGTATAGCTATTCACGCAAATACACTGGATTTTTAATTGGACATTTCTTATTTTTCTGAGAAATTCCAAAACATGAACAATTTAAAGATTAATCACGCAGCAGTTTGGGTTTGTATCGTTCTGTTGCATGTTCTCGGCTTTGTTTGGTACGGTCCTCTCTTTGGAGAGCCCTGGATGGCCATGGTCGGACTTGACATGGCGACTGTCGAAGCAAATCCTCCCAGCGCTGGCCTCTGGATAACCAACACGATTGCCACTATTATTCCTCTTTACACGCTTGCCTGGCTATTTACCAAATTGAATATAGAGTCTTTAGGACGTGGTGCGGCCATTGGATTGCTTATTGCTTTTGCTTTCGACTTTATGAGTACCATGACAAGTGATATGTTTGCCCAAAACCCGTATGCTTTATCCTGGATTACCGGTGGATTTAACCTGGTTGCCTTAGGGCTTAGCGGAGCCATACTTGGCGCTTGGCGCAAATATGGGGATTAAGCCTTCCCACCTGATAAGTTTATTTGATAATTGAGATAAGGTCAACATCCATAACGACATTGGAGAAAGGTGGGACATCCTCACCGTCTCCAAAACCACCAAAGGCAAAGAATGAGGGTATATACAGTGTTATACTACCTCCCTCTTTTATTAACTGAATACCAAATTGCATGCCTACCAAAGGAATCTGCTCTAGAATAAAACTTTCCTGCAATCCACTATCAAAAACTTCTCCATCCAGTATTCTCCCTTCAAAATTGATCCTGATTTGATCAGAAGGAACAGGATTATCGCCGGTTCCTTCTTCATGAATAACATACCGGACACCATTCGGCTCAATTTGAACATTCTGAATGTTATTTACTGCAATGAATTGATCAATGAGCATAGTATCAAGAGTGAATTGTTCTAAACGACTTAGTTGAGGGCCAGTGCTGTTGTTACTGTCATCGCAAGACATGATAATTATGCAGGTAAATAATATTGGTATTAGAAACTTCATGTATTCAGATAGATTTTAAACGATTGCAAAAGTAAGAATAGTTTTACTGTTTTATAATAATAGGATTATTCAAGTCCTTTACAAGTTAAGGTAGATCTACCCCAAGTAACTTGAATAAAATGAGTTTTAAGAATGCATTTTTTTGGGATAGAATGAGTCCACTTCCGGATCAATTGACTTTGATCAAGTCAATATCAAATTCCAGAATGCTATTGGGGCCTATTTCTCCCCTGCCTTCAGAGCGATAGGCATAAGCGGAGGGAATATATAAGGTAATACTTCCTCCTTCCTGTATTAAAGGCAGTCCGATTTGCCATCCGGGAATCAACATATTGAGAGCAAAAAGTGCACCCACTTGTGCATCAAAGACTTCCCTGGATATTAGAAATCGACCTTCATAGGTGATTGTGACATTGTCCGCTCCACCTGGCGAATCTCCTGAACCTTGTTCATGGATGACATACCTAAGTTCACTTAAAGAATCGATGGTTGCTGTGATATTATTTTGGGCTAAATAGTTATCAATAATTTCTAAGTCTAAATCAAATTGCTCTAAAGCAGTCAGAGTTGGTTCGTTTTCAGTGCTTTCACACGACAGTATAAGCACTGATGCACATAGGAGTAAAAAGATGTTCTTCATTCTTGAATATTATAAGGCAAAATTAAGCTCAATTCAGCAAAATTAGAATGTTATGATAGTCAAACACATGATTGAGCGAAATAGTTGCCTGCTCTGTTGTAGTCAGTTAGTATTTTCCCAAACCTGGGAATTGAGGGCAAGTTAGTTCCTCCTGATTTCGTGGATATGGAATTGCCATACCGACGAACCTCCACCACTCATTTCTATTCATATTTCTCGATAAGTAATTACAGATTGTGTTTGCCCAATCATCAGGTTTAGTTGGCCAAAGTTTTAGAACACCATCATCTTCACCGGTTATGACATGAGTTCCATCATTTAGGAATTGAACGGATCTTACTGGTTGATTGTAATGGTCACCCAAAACAACTGGAAAATCAAATATGTTATCGAGCACCCAGATTTTGGCCGTTCCATCTTCGGAAGATGTAGCCAACAATTTACCTTCTGGGCCAAAGCTAATGTCAGTAATTCTCATAGCATGTGCTGAAGCTTCCTCGTAGAACATTTGTCGCAATTTTAAATCATAGATCGCTAATTCGCCCTCTTCAAATCCATAGGCTACATAATTTCCGTCTTGGCTAAAAGTTACTGCATCTACGGATTGTGGTCGGCTGTTAACGAAGAGGTTTCTTTGCTTGTTATCATTCAAGAGGTCCCACATCTCAACTGCCCCACTATTATCTCCGGCGGCTAAAATAGAACCAGCGAGATTAACTGAAAGGCTAGTTACTTGATCTCTCATATTGCCCACAATAGACATTTCCCCACTAAAGTCAGTCCTCCAAATGGTTTCATTAACACTCAGGATAATATCGTTGTCTGGAAGAAAAGCGAGGTTGGTTATTATTCCATTATTCAACTTGAGATTTATATTTTTTGCTTTCGAGTCATTTAAATCTATAAGGACAATTTTACTTTCAACTGCCCCAGCCAAAAATTGGTTGTCATTAGAGAGGGCCATTTCATTAATGCCATTTTTTGCTTTGTAGATTTCTCTGTATTGACGGGTTGGATTGGTAAGATCCCATGCCAATACCCTGCCGTCTTCTCCAGCACTATAGACAATACCCCCATCATCATTAACCACAGAGTTTATTGCTTTCGTATGACCAACGTAGGTATTGATGGAATCCCCATAAAGCTTTCTTATGGCCTGGTAAATTCCAGTATAGATATTGTCATTCCTTAATATATGTGGTTCACGGTGCTCCTTATGGAACTTGTATGCCTGTAATGCTACAAGGCCTTGGGTTTGAGGATCCCGTTGGTAAGTTGATTTAATGGCCATAGAGTTCGCAATCCTTCTGAAACGAAGATGCTCCGCATTTAATATTGCTGAATCTGCAACTGCACGTGTTAGGTTGAGTTGCTCCTTCAGTTTTTGTATCTCTTCTTCCTGATTTTGTCCATAAGATTCCGAGACGAACCCAATAGTCGATAATAGTACAGCTGTAATTGTTAATAAACTCTTCGATTTAGATAGAAGATTCATAATCATCTAAAGACTATATGAAAATTAGTTAAATATTGAGTCAATCGAAAACGCTGGATGGTTGTAAGAAGGTTGAAAATGTATCAAAACGATACAATATGTTGTCTGATCAAAAGTGGTCAGTTAATTTTCATTTACAAATGATTGAAAAGTGCCGAAGTTAGGAAACATACTGATAGTAGATGATGATAAAGACGTTCTCTACACGGCTAAATTGGTTTTGAAGCCATATTTCGAAAAGATTGTTTTGGCTGAAGATCCCAACACCATACCAGAGCTTTTAGAGCGATTAACCTTCGATGTCATTATTCTCGATATGAATTTTCAGCAAGGAATAACCGGCGGAAAGGAGGGTTTGCGATGGTTGCAGAGGATTCTTGAAACAGATCCCGAAGCCCATGTGATTATCAATACGGCCTATGGTGATATTCAAATGGCTGTAGATGCGATGAAATTGGGAGCCATAGATTTTATTGTCAAACCATGGGAGAAAGAGAAATTGTTAGCCTCTGTTCAAACCGTTTATGACCTAAGTCAACAGAAGCGAAAAGTAAAGAAATTAGAGAGCCGGGAGGCATTGCTTAACCAGGATATTAATAGCAATTTCTCTTCATTTATCAGCCAGTCAGCGGCCATGAAAAATGTATTTAACACCATTGATAAGGTGGCGAAGACAGATGCTGATGTGTTGATATTAGGCGAAAATGGAACGGGAAAGGAACTGGTCGC
>JAJCYL010000432.1 GCA_029262955.1 Cytophagales bacterium
CCAAGTTGTTTACGCAAATACAGGCTTTATACCTGCTTTGTGTTATCTCTCAACCGCATGTTCTTTTATTCTTGATCATCGCTAGGCCACATTGTTGAGTAATCAATTTCAGCATCTTTCAAGTGCAAATTCTTTTTGATCTTATTGAGGATTTCGATCTCACGCCATTTAATAAAGGACTTGTATTTTCTAAAATCAAGAAGTTCACGGTCGATGAATGACTTAGATAAAACCGAATCTTCCACATCTGAAAAATACTCTTTTGGATGTTTGTTCGACTTGTTTTGGTTTTTGGTCTTTGCTAAAATCCAAAAGTTACCATATGTGTTAATTTCAGACCAATCATATCCCTTCTCACTTAATGTGGACTTGGGAAATATGTGGTCAAGCTCAGGTGAGTTCTTAATATACTTTACTTTAGTTCCTTGTTTACCTTGTAAGAGATGTAGTGTTAGGTGTCTATTCCTTTGGAGTAATTTAGTGTCAAACTCGTAGTATCCCTCCCAATAGTTCGACCACCAAACTGCGCTTTCTAAAGGAAAGATAAACTCATTTTCATCAGACAATGGCTTTAGTTCATCTCTGATAAACCTTCCAATTCTGCTGTCGCCATATCTACTGAATGGTCTCGTATATCCAAATATTGCAAGAGCCTTCTTTACTCTAAGAATTTCACTGTTAGGCACTAAATTATCAGGCGTGTTCGACAAGTAATACACAATTGGCATTAGGTTCAAATAACTACCGATTACAGCACTGTTTAAGATATTCAATTCATCCTGCATGAAATCGACTAGGGATCTTATCGAATTACAAGTCTTGAGATAATTATCCTTAACCTTTTGAACGTTAGAGGACTTTCTAAGCAAGTCAACATCGAACTTTGAACCTAAATTGGAAACAGCAAATAGTGACCGAATGACGAAATCAATATCTATGTTAAGGTTATTTCCTTCATTTATTTCTTTTATGAATGCCGGAAGTTCCTCTGAGGATTCTTTCCAATTAAGTTTCAGCATACTGAAAATTAAGTCAGACCTGCTCAGAGTAATTCCTTGCCTGTTAATCCTAACAAAGGCTTCCAAAATATCAGATTCGGATTTTCGATCTTTGCTCTCTTTTGACTTGTTTTCATCAATTGTAGAAACTTTGAGAATGTTGGGTTCATTAGTTAAAGAATGTATCAACTTGCTCATGTTCAATTCAAGTCTGAGTGTTTCATCAGAAGTCAACTCATACTTTTTTTGAAACGCATTTCGCATATCCAATCTACTCTCTGGGTTAGATTCAAGTATTTTAAATACAGAAATAAATAAGGAGTACTTTTCCCCTTCATCTTCTTGTTCATTATTTTTTCTGTTTTCAATTGCCTGCTTATTCTGCTCAATTGCTTGGTTCTTAGTTAAGAATTTGAAAACATAGAAAACTTCCCTAAAGTCATCTGATCTTTCCCCGCTCAAAAGATCAAAATATATTCTCTTGTTATTAAGTGAGCCGTTCAGGGAAATGTAAAGTGACTGTAATCTTTGTTGTCCATCAAGAACAAGCTTTATTCGACTGTTGCTGTCATTATCCATGAAAATGTGCTTTGAATCTTCGTCACTGTTCTTAGCAAATTCTCTATACTTTATGTCCAAGTAGGTTTCCCACAGCAATACTATTCCTAGTGGATAACCCCTCATAATAGAATCAAACATCATTGTTATTCGATTCTCGTTCCACACAAAATCACGTTGTATTGCAGGAAGAACAATTTCTCCGTTTTCAATTTGTGTTATGAGGCTAGTGATCATTGGAAGTCGCGATTATGTGAGGTAACATCTGGGGATACGGACAAAAATTCCGATTATCTCCACAGTACAATTAACTAATGTAACGGTTTTATAGGTTCCAGAAAACAATACAAAGTCAGTATCATCCAATCCGGTTGATACCCTAAAATATGAATAGTTATATTAGATAGTGATTCCGATTCAAGAGCCTTTCCCGCCGGAGGCTTTTCACATTTTTTCGGAGTTTCCTCCTTCTGTCGCCTTTCAATGTAATATCACAAACTGACCAGGTTATGGCAAGGAAAAATAGGGTGCTGGCACCCGGTCGGAAATACATACCTGCAAGGTGGAGATTTCCGAATTTTTCCTTGCCATGCTCTGGAGTAAGGTTTGTACCTTGAAAGAAGGAGGGCGGAGAAAAAATACAAGTCAGACCTGATAGATGTGTAGGTTTTATTTGATTTGTTGTGTTGTCATCTATATCAATATTTATGTAATTAATATATATATTTTTAATTACAAATAATTTGAAATAAATTACACTGAAATGCTTAGTATAGATCAGCAAGTTGAGGAAACTATCAGTAAAGCAAAGGCAGGAAGTGTCATGTTTACCGAGGACTTTACCCACTTAAGTAATTCAGGTGCCGTAAACACAGCTATGCATCGAGCGGCAAAAAAAGGTTTGATCAAACGATTGGCCAGAGGTGTATACGCCATACCCAAAGAGAGTAGACTAGTAGGTGAAGTGCTACCTAGTGTGGATGAAGTGGTACATGCTATTGCAAAACGGGACAAGGCCCGTCTATTGCCAACAGGAGCCAACGCCATGTACCAATTGGGCCTTACTACACAGCTACCTCTCAAGATGGTATATCTTACTGATGGATCGCCTCGGATAATCAAGATTGGCAAGCGTACCATTCAATTCAAACTTACCACTCCTAAGATGCTTTCCTTGAAGGGAAAAGTCAGTAAGCTGGTGATGCAAGCTCTTAAAAGTATAGGCAATGGAAAGGTTACTGACAGTGAAGAGCAAAAAATCATCAATCTACTTAAGCAAGAAGACAGGAGTCTTCTCAAACATGACATCTCTATGGCTCCGCAATGGATAGGTGAGATCATGGCAAAAGCTTTATAGTATGGGTTATCTGGATTTTTACAAGTTAAGGTTTAGTGAGAAGAAAGATATATTCAACATCGTAGAATACTCGACAGGACTTCCTCCCTTTGCTGTGGAAAAGGATTGGTGGGTAGTGCGTACTTTGGAAATCATCTTCGAAACGGAGATCGCTCCGCACTTGGTATTCAAAGGGGGTACTTCTCTTACCAAAGCCTGGGGTTTAATAGACAGATTCTCAGAAGATCTTGACTTGGCATTGGACAAATCCTTCCTGGGATTTTCGGAAGAACTAACCCGCAAAAAAGAAGTGAACAAGCTGAGACGGGCCTCATACAAGTATGTTTCCGAATCTTTCTATCCCCAGTTGCAAGAGGCATTTAAAGCAAAAGGTTTTGAGGACGTGAACATAAATATTGGTGAAGTCCAGAGTACAGATCAGGACCCCTTGATCCTGGAGATATATTACCCATCATTAACGGAACAATCAGATTATGTTCAGCCCCGTGTATTGGTAGAAGTTGGGAGCCGATCCTTACGTGAGCCGTTCAGCGAAAGATCAATCCAATCGGATATCGGTCGTGAGTTTAGTGATCGGTCTTTCGCAGATGATCCTATAACCGTACCAACTGTTAATCCGGAAAGAACCTACCTGGAAAAGCTTTTCCTTTTGCACGAGGAGTTTCAGCGTCCACAAGAAAAAATAAGAGTGGATAGATTAAGTCGACATCTCTATGACATTTACCAAATTGCCCAGACGGAGTATGGACAAAAAGCAATTGAAGATGTTGAACTCTATCGCTCCATTGTTACCCATCGTAAAACGTATTCACCATTTAGTGGAGTGGATTATGCAAGTCATTTTCCACCTAATCTGAATCCTATACCACCGGATGAAATTATATCAAAATGGGAACAAGATTATCGAATAATGCAGACACAAATGATATACGGTGAAAGCCTCCCCTTTGAAAAGCTGATTGATGAAATCTCTCAAATTGCAGCTAGTATTAACAAGCTTGGATTCAAGTAGTCCTTGACATTTTTATTTCTAAAATGGTGGCCATTGAGTTTGAAAATAAGTGGCCGTTGTCATCTTGTTTTGTAGTGAAGTGCAACGGAGCGTATGACAAAACCGGGACAGTGTTTTACAACAATTCAAGACGAAGCGAAGCGGAGTTTTGAACTGTTTAAAACACGTCTCGCTCCTGCTGCGTAGGGCCTCTGATTAACTTCCCGTGGATTGAATTTTGAAAGGATAGATTTATTGAAATTCTAAGTAGTCTTAGACATCCAATTTTGACTGGTTCGACAGAATCTAATTCTGATGTTTGCAGTGTAGTGAAACGGAACGTTAGGCAAACCGAGACTTGTGTTGAAGGGATGACAAAACGGAGTTTTGAGTTACCGGAAACACGTCTCGCTCCTACCCGTAGGATACATCTAAGTGGTTACTTGAAAGTCAACCTCTAAAGGTTTACATGTACCCTTCATCTTTCATTGAACAATAGCCTTCACTAGTAAGAATAAGATGATCTAAAACTGATATGTCCAGCAGTAGTCCACCACTGTTCAATTTGTTAGTTATCTTAATGTCTGACACGCTTGGTATGAGATTACCCGAAGGATGGTTGTGAGCTACCACTAATGAGCTGGCATTGGCAACCAAAGCAGTTGAGAAAACTAACTTCGGATCTACTGTAGTTGAAGACACTCCTCCGGAGGAGATAGATACTATACCTAGGGCTCTATGAGCTTGATTCAAAAGCAGCATTTTGAATTCTTCTCTCAATTGAATCTGACTCTTGTCCCA
>JAJCYL010000433.1 GCA_029262955.1 Cytophagales bacterium
TGACATCCCCACTGATTTTACGCTAAGTAATTTGCTGGAAAATTCCGCAACCATTAGTTGGACTGGCAGTACGGAAGCAGAAACATACCAATTCCGATACCGTGTACAAGGTACTCCCACATGGACAGATCTCGAGGTCAATACTGCCTCAATTGATCTAACAGGATTACTGTCAGGTACCAGTTACCAGTTCAAGGCAAAAAGTATTTGTGAACCCGACGGTTCTTTATCATCAGAATTCTCTGCCACTTTAGCATTTGATACTCCTGGTACTGTCTCCTGTGAAATACCATCTAATTTCAGCATAACTGCTATTGACCAGACTACTGCGGATATTGACTGGGGAGATGCCACCGGAGCTGTTGAATACCAGTTCAGGTATCGCATTCAGGGCACAAGCCTCTGGACCTCGCAGACAGTCACAAATTCAAATATTTCGCTTTCTGGACTTGAATCGGGAATGCCCTATCAATTCCAGGCAAAAACCATTTGTATGGCTGACGGATCAGTTGCCTCGACATTCTCAGGTACGCTGACCTTTACCACCTTGGGTATACCCACTTGTGAAATACCAACTGGCCTCCTGGTTTCCAATATTTCTGAAACGGGGGCTGACATCACCTGGGGTATTGCAGACGGTGCAATGGAGTATGAGGTTCGTTACCGTGTAACAGGTACTTCTATCTGGACCACCACAACAACACCGACAAACAGCATTTCCCTTGCCGGTTTGGTTACTGGAATGCCTTATCAGTACAAGGTCAAAACCCTGTGTTCTGAGGATGGTACATTATCATCCCAGTTTAGTGATACGCAAACCTTTAGCATTGCTGGAGATCCGGCTTGTGATGTGCCTGCTGGGTTTGCAGTTAGCAACATTACGACTGACGCAGCTTCAATTTCCTGGAGTGATGCAACCGGAGCTGAAAGCTATGACGTGAGGTATCGTGTTTCAGGCACCTCCACCTGGATTACAAATTCTACAACAACAAGTGATATGGACCTATCCGGACTGGTTATGGGTACAACCTACCAATACCAGGTCAGGTCGGTTTGCGATGTTAACGGCACATTGAGATCTCAATATTCATCAACCCAGACATTTACTACCGGTGGTGATGTATTTTGTGAGACACCAACGAATGTGGCTATTAGTGGTATTGCGGACAATACTGCTACCATCGATTGGGATGTAGTCACTAGTGCCGTAAAGTATGAGGTTCGCTATCGTGTGAAAGGGACTTCCATTTGGATTAAGGCATTCCCTACCACTAACCAGTTGGTAGTCGGCAGTTTGGCCAGTGGCATGACTTACCAGGTAAGACTAAAATCAGTTTGTGCCGCTGATAACTCAATTGTTTCAAGCTTAACCGGTATTACTGAATTTGTCACAACCGGCCCGGTAGCTTGCGAAGTGCCGGTTAATCTCAACGTAATTGGCACTACTGAAAGTAGCGCTGATTTGGGATGGGATGTCGCCGGTGGAGCCCTGAGCTATGACATACAGTACCGCAGTGTCGGAGAATCCATTTGGACTACTGTGACATCTGTAACTAATTCGGTAAACATTGCCGGACTGGTTGCTGATGAAGAGTATCAATGGCGAGTGCGGACAGTTTGTGCGGAGAATAATACTTTACGTAGTGTCTTCTCAGGAACTAGCACATTCATGACGGTGCCTCCTGGTGGATCGGCTGCCGCAAGGTTTGGAGGTAATAGTGCTGAACAGGAGCCATTGAAAGAGGCATTATTCAATAGTCATGAGATTTCAGCTTATCCTAATCCATTCTCAGACAGGGTTACCATTAGCTTTAGCCTTCATAAAGAGACGAACATCTCCCTAAGGATATTCAACCTGATGGGAGTAGAGGTCGCTCATCTCTATGAGGGGGAAATTGAGGCGAACCTGACCTATGAATTTGAACTGGATGGTAGCCAATTGGGTAGTGGAGTTTATCTGTATCGGATTACAGCTGAAAGTGGGGAGTCGTTTGTGCAACGGATCATATTGCAGCGATAAATAACAATTTAACCGTCATTTCGAACGAAGTGAGAAATCCCATCAAGAGGAAGCAATTCCGGGATTTCTCGCTTCTCGGAAAGACGATCGCCGGAAGAATACTTAAAGAATGAAACCTGACTATTATGAAGAAGATATTTGTACTCTTGAGCTCGGTAATTATTATTGGAATGAGCACCTCATTTGCCCAATTCACCAATGATAACTGGGTATCAAATTTTACACTTCAGGAACCTAATTCCTCGGTTATTGCTGTAGCTATTGATGGTGATGGCAATGTTTATATCGGGGGGGGATTTACCATAATTGGAGACTTGGAAGTAAGTAGAATTGCCAAATGGGATGGTTCAAGTTGGAGTACATTAAGGGATTCTGGTACGGGTGTAGATGGCATGAATGGTACTGTAAGTAATATTGTCATATCAGGGACAAATCTCTATGCTACAGGTTCTTTTACAACCGCCGGTGGAATTCAGGCTACGAAGATTGCTAAATGGGATGGTGCTAATTGGAGTGCTTTGACAGATGCAACAACAGGTGTAGAGGGTTCTACGGGTCAATTATCAACACTTGCTGTAGATGGTAGCGATGTTTACGTAGGCGGATTCTTTTCATCCGTAGCAGGAGTCAATGCAACAAACGTAGCAAAATGGGATGGCTCAAATTGGAGTGCTTTAACTGATGGCTCTACAGGGATTGACGGAACGGATGATTTTGTACAAGCAATTGCATTTTCTGGAAGTGCAGTATATGTCGGAGGATTCTTTACAACGTCTGGAGGTGTGTCTGTTAATCGAATAGCCAAATGGGACGGAACTAATTGGAGCCCATTAACAGATGCATCAACAGGTGCAAATGGCGTATCATCATCCTCTAGTTTTGTCAATGTCACCTCAATTGCCACATTGGGTACCGATGTGTATGTTGGGGGACCTTTTACCAAAGCTGGAGGAGTTACTGCCAACCGTATTTCAAAATGGGACGGATCAAATTGGAGTGCTTTAACTGACGCGGTAACCGGACAACAAGGTTTGCAGACACTTAACTCAATTACTATTTCTGGCTCTAATGTATATGTGGGAGGTTTTTTTACTACTGCTGGAGGGGTGCCAGCTACAAATATTGCTAAATGGGACGGATCAAATTGGACAGCCTTAACAGATATCAGTACTGGCGAAGAAGGTGTGAATAGCATTATTGGTGTGAATGCTCTAGTTTCCTTGGGGCCTGATGTCTTTGCACTCGGAACATTTTTGACCGCTGGCGGTAATGATATAGCAAAAGTGGCTCATTGGGATGGAACTAATTGGAATGCTTTAGTTGACCCCTTGGTTGATCAATTATCAGTAAACGATATAATTACCGATGTCGTTGTTTCTGGGTCTGATGTTTACGTTGCCGGATCTTTCACATCAGCAGGTGGAATAAAGGCAACAAGGATTGCAAAATGGAATGGAGCCAGTTGGAGTGCTTTGACAGATGCATCTACAGGCGTGGAGGGTTTGTCTGGTCAGCCTTTTTCTCTTGCTATAGATGGTAGTAACGTTTATGTAGGAGGTCGGATTACTTCGGCGGGTGGTGTTAGTACAAATAGTGTTGCCATGTGGGACGGTGTAAATTGGAACACTTTGACTGACATTTCTACTGGTACTAATGGATTAAGCGGTAGTGACCCAGCTGCTTTTGGAATACATGTAAATAATGGTTTGATTTACTTTGGAGGGCTCTTTAGTGGAGCTGGCGGAAATACAGCTACAAATATCGCAGTTTGGAACGGAAACAATTGGAGTGCCATTACAGATACAAATTCTGGCTTGGAAGGGGCAAATAGTGTTGTTAGCAGTATAGTTTCTATCGATAATGATATTTATGTCGGAGGTGCTTTTACCTCAATTGCGGGTGTTCCAGTTGAAAAGATTGCCAAATATAATAATGGAACTGGTCAATGGAGTGCTTTAGGTACTGCACTGAATAATTCGGTAAATTCTATGGCAGTTTTAGAAACAGACCTTTTCGTGGGGGGCGTTTTTACGACCGCAGGAGGTGTTTCAGCGGCTAAAATTGCCAAATATGATACAGAGATGGGTCAATGGAGTGCTTTGGGACCTGGTGGAGTAGGAACACCTGAGTCCATGGTTTTTTTAGGATCGAATCTTTATGTTGGGGGAGCCTCCGGTAATAAAATTGCCAAGTACGATACAGAAACAGATCAATGGAGCAGCTTGGGAAATGGGACAAATAGTAACGTTTTTTCCATTTCAACAATGGGAACAGATCTTTTCGTTGGAGGGGCGTTTACGATCACAGGAGATAAGATTAATAATTACTTTGCAAAATTTGCAACGATTTTGGATTCAGACGGTGACGGTATCCTTGACACCGAGGACATTTGCGTAAACGGCGACAACTCCATTGACACTGACGGCGATGGCATTCCCGATGGCTGCGACTGTGATGGAGGTTCACAGTCAGGGAGTGTAACTTCCTCAATAACAGGAAATACATCCGTCTGCCCAGACCAAACTGAAGACTATTCGGTCAATATTGGAGGGTTAGTTATCAATGAGGTGGAGTACATTGATAACGACATTGTTGAGATAAAAAACACTGGAAGTTCTACGGTTGATATCAGTACTTATTGGCTGTGTAGTAATCAATCTTATGGGGCTGTCGGTAGCACGTGGAATGCTGTTGCAGGAGATCTGGTCCTTGATCCAAATGAAATTGTGCAGTTACAGGGGGGAGCTCTTTCAACAGATTCAGATGTCGCTTTGTATTTAAGCAATAATTTCACGAATCCCAGTGATATGGTGAGTTATGTGAAGTATGGCAGTAGTGGTACCAGCGGAAACAGAGTTACTGAAGCCGTTGCCTCAGGGCTCTGGCCTTTTACTTCAGATTTTATTGATGTAAGCGGTGTAATTTCAGGGGAAAGCCTTGAGTATGATAGTAGAGGTAATACCCCAGAAGACTGGGGCGAGTCAACGTCAACTCTTGGAAACGAAAACACTTTCATTACTACCTATACCTGGCAGCTTCCTGATGGTGCTGTGATAGATACTGATAATGGCAATAGCATAACCGTTGATTTTACAAGCGCAACTGATGGAGATGTTGTTGTTTATGAAATTGAAGGCAGTGGTTGTATTGGAGGAACTTCTGCCATCTCAGTCACCGTCAACCCTTTACTTAATTGGTATGTAGACGCTGATTTGGATGGTTTTGGCGATGAGAATGTTACACCAATTGTGACTTGCGATGATCCCAGCAATGGTATTACCTATGTATTGGATAACACAGACTGTAATGATGGCGATGACAGTATCAACCCCAATGGAACCGATGTGTCCGGTACAGGAGCAGATGCCAACTGTGACGGCAATTACCTATGGTTTGAAGACCTCGATTTAGATGGATTTGGTACGGAAATCACTGTCTCGAGTGTCAACGCATCACCCCAGTCTGGTGAATCAGCCACCTCGGATGACTGCGACGATGAGGATGACCAGATCAATCCGGATACGGAATGGTATCCTGACCTGGATAACGATGGCTTTGGAGATGATGTTGCTGTTGCGGTAGTTCAATGTGAGCAGCCTGGAGGACATGTATTGGACAATACCGATTGCAATGATCTCAATGCCAATGTCAATCCTGATACCCGATGGTTTGTTGATGCAGATGGTGATGGTTTTGGTGACCCAACTATGTTTTTGGACCAATGTGATGATCCAAGTAATGGTACGGCCTACGTATTAAATGACGATGATCTGAACGATAACCTTGCCGACCGCGACAATGATGGTTTAAGTGATGACGATGAGGTCAATATCCACGGCACCGATCCTGATAATCCGGATTCTGATGGCGACGGTCTGACCGACGGAGATGAAGTCAATAATCTAATGACCGATCCTTCCAAACCAGACACTGATGATGATGGTTTGCAAGACGGTGAAGAGATTGAAC
>JAJCYL010000434.1 GCA_029262955.1 Cytophagales bacterium
CTATTTGGATCGCAAATTTAGGAGTTTATAGATCACTCCATTAATCTTACATCATGGAAGTAGAAAAGATTCTGTATGTGAGTGGCTATTGGTTAATTTACTTCTTCTTGCATAGCCTTTTTGCTTCGTTTTGGATGAAGGATATAGTGGAAAAGTCCACCCCTGGATTTGGTAGATATTACCGAATTTTCTACAATCTATTTTCAGCAGTGGGTCTGTTTTATATGCTCTATTATTTAGCCACAACCCCATCCCGTTTTGTTTTTGAAAAACATGAATACTGGCAATTTTCAGGTCTGGCGTTGGCTACATGGGGAATTGTTTTTCTCAAACAGTCTTTCAAGCAATACTCCATGAGGGAATTTCTTGGATTTCAACAATCTGATAATCAAACGGGACAGACCTTCACAACGGCTGGAGTTCTAAAATATGTCAGGCACCCAATTTATACAGGGACCTTACTTGTTGTGCTTGGGTTTTTTCTCTTCAACCCAAAAGTGTTGATGCTAGTAACTCTGATTTGTGTGTTCGTCTATATTCTGATTGGCATTCAACTAGAGGAACGGAAGTTGGAGCGAGAATTTGGAAAGCAGTATGAAGATTACAAGAAAGAAGTGCCTATGTTGATTCCAAGATTCAAAAGACCCGAAGGCTAGTTGGAAGATTTCTTGGGTGACGGTGCGCTGGCATGAAAATCTTTTTGTATCCGAACCGCGTATTCGTTCAATAATTCAATAATTCGCTCACGCTTAGAGGATTGAACGATAACCCCTACGTGATGATCTTTTTTTAGCCTCCAGACTATTTCCGGGTCACTAAATACGGAGTCATCAGGATTTTGATATTTTGATAATGATACTATTATTCCGGCATATAGCTGCTTTACTTTTGGTAATTTGTATGAACTGCCGGTAGCCTTGGAGGTCTCGATTTTTGCCCATTCGCCCCAAAGGTTTATTCCAGAGGCAGCGCCGACCATTTCGGCTAAATGAGCACCACCAACCCTGGAACTTGTTTCTAGAAAATAAAACTGCCCATCGTCGTTTGACTTTATAAATTCTGTATGTGACGCACTGAATTGCATGCCGAATGATTTCAACACTTGTTCATTAAACTTTTTTAGAGCTTTATCATCTTCACTTCCATATTCTACCACAGCCGATTGGAATATACCGCCTCCGTGAGCCACATCGAAAGGAGGATTCAAATATTGAGAAACCTGGGTGAAGACCACCTTGCCATCAATTGTTAAAGAGTCCACATGATAGACATTTCCAGGTCTGAATTGTTCAACTAAACAATTATGTCTTTCATCTCCCGAGGCATGAATGGCTTTCCACAATTCATCTTTTGAATGTACTTTCTTAATTCCCGTAGCAGAGGCCTCAAACCGGGGTTTTAGAACCCAGGGGGCAGGCACTTTGTCCGCAAAGGTGTTCACTTCATCATCATTGAAAACAGCACTAAAAGCCGGAACATTGAGTCCAGACTCCTGTGCCTTTATTCGCATAGCCAATTTATCCCTAAAATATCTGGAGGTTGTCTGACCCATTCCGGGGATACGAAAATGTTCTCTTAAGTAGGAGGCCTTTTCGACATCAAAATCATCAAGAGCGATCAATCGATCTATCTTTTGGGTCTTCATTAGGTGAGCTAGCCCTGCTTTTACCTCTTCCATATTCCAGACTCCCCGATGTTTTTCTTCTATAAAAAAAATGTCATCCAGGAACTCTCGGGGCCAGTCATTTTCTAAGGATTTTGCGGTGAGTAGGAAAACAGTGTTGCCCGCCTGCTTACACGATTTGATAAAATCCTGGCCCTTTAAATAGCTGGAAATACAGAGGAAGCTGAGGTTGGTTTTCGAAGACATGATAAAACTTTGTACAAAGTTAGTGCACTTATCAATCCTTCTAGAAAATAAATGGGACAGGGCATCTCAGCCGTTGTACATCCTTGGGCGGTTTTGGAGGCCCGATTCTAAAGTTATAGATCACTGATGCTTCATGTGCCCCTCCGGTATTAATGCCTAATTCGGAGATGGTCAGGTCATAACTATAGCCAAAATTGAAGTCCCCCTGTCTTAGTCCAAGGTGAACGATTATAGATTCATTGTTCGAAAACCCATCTACCGTTTTGATAGGAATACCCCGATACCAAAGACCCAAAACTATAGGTTCAAGGGTAAAAAACGCCCCAAGATCTAATTGGTCAAATTTGCCTTGTGAGCGATAATTAAAAGTAGGTGTAAAGCTGCGTTCTCGGCCACCACTCGACCTGGTTGCCCCTAATGGGATTCTGTATCCGCCATGAATAGAATATCTTTTTGGCAACGGGCTACTTGCTCCATCTCCATCTATTAATGATTGGTCGGGCTCAAAGATGTTATGTACGGCCCCTCCTATCCAGAGATTATTTGAGAAGAATATGCCACCAAGTGCTATATCGAAATAGTTGACTTTTAGACCAGAGTTAAATATTTCGTTGGTTGGAGTACCAAGGAACCCAGTATTATCAAACTGGTCTCCGAATGTTAAATTGGCAAAATCGAGTGATCTGGAGGTGTAAGAAATTTGTGCTCCGGGTCTGAAAACCCACTTGTAATTTAATTCCAACTCATAGGCATATTGCAGACCAATGGAGGTGGAGTTAAGTCCGGCCTGACCCTCTACATCTCTGGTAACAATCATGCCAACGCTGTTATTGTTTTCTAAATGGTAGTCAGCCCATGCGGAGAAAGTTTCAAAATTGGCATCAATGGAAGGCCATTGATTGCGGTAATTGACTCCGGCTCTACCGTTTTGGTTAATTCCCGCTAATGCAGGGTTGAGGTAAAGTGGTGCTGCATAATACTGTGAAAATTGAGGGTCTTGGGCCCAAACGTTGTTATTACTACATGCCAAAAGCAGGATAAAAAGCGCTAAGAGAATCTTATTCATTGACCTGTTTTTGTAGCATTTTTGAGACCACCCAAGAGTTTTGCAAAATAGGTAATAATATGTCAATTTGGAAATCGTTTTGCCCATTCTCAATGTTCACATAATTATACAACGATTCGAGTCGTTATTAAAAGAGTTTCAATTTGATAGTAAAAACTACATTTTTGAATAAATATTTTAACGGTACATTCAGGTGGTGAAATTTGCTCATAGAAAGATTGGTGTGAATAAGTCGGCATGGTTGGTTTTATGTGTACTTATAACCTTTTCTGGTATAAATACCCTAAAGGGACAGGTTATTAACGGAAACAATTGGTATTTCGGAAATTCATCGAATGCCATTCTATTTAAGAAATCCAATAACGATTTCGCTTTGGATGATATGCAGGCTACTCCGTATGGTAGAGGTGGAGGGGTTGTAATGTCGGACGAAAGAGATGGCAATACACTTTTTTATAGTGATGGCGTTAACGTTTATGATGCCACTCATCAGATAATCCCGGATGGGACAGGGCTTACCGGAGACTCCTCTTTAAACCAGGCCGCGGTTGCAGCTCCAAGAGCCGGTTCCGCCAACACAGACTGGTTTATTTTCACCAACTCAGGGAGTGCGGGAGTCAATGAAATCCAATATACCCGAGTTAACATCTTAAATTCTGGTAACGCCACTCAACCTAACCAACCTAACCTAGGGGCAGTGATCAATACCGAAAAGAATGTAGCTACGGGGTTAATAAATCCAGCCCCCGGTATGTTAATGGTGCGAAGTAGTACCAACCCAAGTGATTTCTGGCTTGTTACGGAAAATAGCATCACCAGAGAATTTAGAGCAACGCTTATTGATGGCGGCCTAACGTTACCCACACAAACATTTGCGAATCCCGGCCCGCTAATAACAGCGGAAAGTTTTTCAGCAGTTCAAATAAGTCCCGATACTATCAGGATTGCTGTATCACCCCGGGAGGCCAATGCCAATGTTCAATTGTGGACGCTGGACATATCGGTCGGAAATCCGGCTGAAAGTGGTATGATGGCTTTTGAAAGGACGCTGACAAATACTGGCAATGCCGATGATGTGGCCCCGGCGATTTATGATACAGAATGGTCAATTGACGGAAGTAAACTCTATATCTCGAAACAGGGAAGTACAGGTAATACCGGCAATTTGTTTCAGGTGGACTTCAATGATTCTTTGGAAAATGTAAATTCCATTTTACCTGCTCCAGTTTTTAGGAGCTTTGGCTTGAGATTAGGACCAAATGACACCTTATATCATTTATACCAGCCGACAGCTGCTTCCCCCATTGAGCTCGGAGCTATTTCCCAACCCAGTCAGACATTTGACAGTACGGCTTATGATTTACAGCCTTCCCCAGGCACTTTATTTAACGGATTTCAATTTCCTGCGCAGGCAATTCCAAATATGTCCACCCTGGGAGCGGTAGTATTCACTTTCGAAGATGCTTGCTTTGGCTCTCCCACCATATTCACATCTAAAGTAGACATACCTCCAGCATTTTATTTTTGGGACTTTGGGGATGGCTCAACCTCCTTTGCACAGAGTCCTGTCCACACCTATGGGGCTGCCGGTACTTACCAAGTCTCCCTGACCGTATTTTTAAATGGAGTGACTGAACCCCCATTCACGCAAACTGTGAATATCATTGATCCGATGCTCATGGTGGATTTATTTCCAGACTCAACTATTTGTCCGGGACAGGTGGTTGTTTTGGACCCAATGGCTGACCCGGCCACATCAGTGGTTAGCTACACCTGGAGTACAGGAGAAACAACGCCAACAATTGATGTGGATTCCACCGGGACTTATTGGGTGTCTGTCCAATCATCGGCAATCGATCCCAATACAGGGCTTCCCAGTGGATGTGTAGCTTTCGATGAGGTGATGATTCTGGTGTATGGCGATACGGTTCAGGCTTCAAATCAATGGTACTTTGGGGACAAGGCCGGAATAGATTTTAATGAGAATCCTCCATTGGCATTGACTGATGGGCAAAGTCAATCACCTGAGGCGGCCGCTACGATTTCTGATATTGATGGCGAGTTACTCTTTTATACCAATGGGAAAACGGTATATAATAAAGAGCATAGCATAATGGTTAACGGGACCAACATTGGAGGTGATAGTACTTCTGCCCAGGGCGCATTGATAGTGCAAATACCCGAAAATGAAACTCTTTTCTACATATTTATGACTGACCCTGCCTGGGGTGATCAGACCTTTGACCTCAACTATGCGATGGTTGATATGAAACTTGACACAGCGCGGGGAGCAGTTATTTTAAAAGATCGTCCCGTGTATTATAAATCCACCGAACGACTTACGGCATCTAGCCCTGGAGGAA
>JAJCYL010000435.1 GCA_029262955.1 Cytophagales bacterium
ACTTCGAGAGAGTTGAGCAACTGCCTTCTCTTCCAAAGCACCCCGTTGGGCCAGAAGTTCAACTGAGCTTCCTGATTGACATGCATCCATGATAATTATTTGCTTCAATGCCTGGATTTTTTCTAATTTCCCCTGAATGATATCCGCTCGTAATGCTGTTTTCTCTAAACTTTTTTCATCATACAACCTGGCATTCTCCATTGGGATGAAGTAGAAATTATTGTCCACGACACTTCCGTGACCTGCATAGTAGAACACGAATACGTCGTGTAGGCGCACTTGTGAAGCCAGGTCATCCAGCTTATTTAAGATTCCCTGCCGAGTTGCCTCTTGATCATATAATTCATGAACCACGATTTTACTAAACAACGACTTGGAATTGGCTTCAATGTTTTGCACCAGCGATTCTGCATCATTGCGGGCGTAGTTCAAATTCAACTTTTCATTCTGATACTTATTGATGCCTACGACAAACAGATGAAGAGTAGATTCATTGGTTACAATATCAGATAGCACTTCAACAGAAATGAGTTTTGATTCGATGTTGCCTTTACTGGATGCAGAAGCCCCAAATACATTGGGACCTCCAATCAGAGCAATGTCCAATTCGTAAAATGTATCCTGGCCTTCTCTTCTGGTTGACTGCCAATCACCTTCTCCATAGTCCATCCTTTTGCCATTGTGAAAGAGTTTAAGATCTTTAATTCCACCGCCGGTATCGGTTGTACGAAGGTGTAGTCGGGCAAATTTGTGATCGTCTGATCTGATGGCTGCAATCTTGACCTCGGGTGGGGGAGAGGAACTCAACTTGCCACTGAGATCCTCAATATTTCTCTTTGTTCCACCGGAAAGGAGATCTTCAATAAGATCCGGTCGATAAAATTCTTCAAAGAACTGATCTAACTCATAGGTCTTAAGGCCATCAACAAAATGAATGGCCTCCCGAGCCCCATCTGTAGCTGAAAAATAGCCATCCTTGGTTTTAACCATCCAGTCGTTCTTCCCAATGTGAACGTGCTCAAACAATTCAGTATTGGTTGACAAATCCCAAAATTTGGTAACCCCATCTAAGTCGGTTGAGATCAATTGGTTTTGGTCTATTGAAAAGATCAAATTGGTTATTCCAGCCTGATGGCCTTCAAGAGTTTTCTCTAATTTGCTTGATTGAAGGTTCCAAAACCGAATAATTCGATCGGCTCCACCTGTTAATAAGAATTTATTGTCTGGGGACAATGAAGCGGCGTAAAGTGGTTCATTCGTACTGAATTTCCGACTCATCAGACCAGAGGCAATATCCCAAACCCGTGCAGTCCCGTCCCAACTCGTGGTGATCATTTCGTGGTTGTTTACAAAGAGAATCTGACTGACGACATCGGTGTGACCAACAAAGGTTCTAACTACCGACCTGGTGTCTAATTCCCACATTTCCAGGGTCTTGTCAAGCTTGCCAACAACAAAATATAGATCATTGGGTGTAAATGAAATAGTATATCCAGTCGTGTTGCCGAAATCAACCCTCGTCAAAATCTCACCACTCTTAATGTCCCATATATTGACTCTTGCATCCCAGCCGGAGGTGATGATCTTTGATTCATCGTGACTGAATTTTGATTCAAACAGGAGATTCGTATGACCTCTGAAAGTTTTGATCAACTTTCCGGAAGAAGTTTCCCAAAGTTTGGCCAGCCTGTCACCCCCACCAGTAAGCAGCCATTGGCCATTGTCTGATTGGTCCAGACCGAGTACTGTCTTTTCATGCCCTGAAAATTCAGTAGCAGTTCGGCCGGTATTGATTTCCCAGACCTTAGCCTTATTGCCAAATTTTCCCCGGATTAGTTTTGTGCCATCTTGGGTGATTAACTGATTATTCTTCAGTTTCACATATCGAGCTATAAAGGAATCCCAATAGCTACCTGGATCATAACTCAATCCCCCTTTATCAACGGTATTCAAAATACCTTCGAAAACTTTGAGCCTCCGCCCATTCGTGGCTGAATAAAGCGTTGCTCTTTTGTCATTTCCAGATACGATTATAGAACTGCCATCAGAACTGAACCTGGCTTCATTGATTTGATTTACCTCCGGGGAGAACCGCAGAAGGGTATCCCCTTTGTTGGTGCTTAATTTATAGAGTTCTTTTTCTGAGCTGACCAGAATACTCAATCCGTCTGGGCTATAGGAGGCAGAATTCACTTCTTTCCATTGATTGTCCCAGCTTGTATCCTTGTCTCCTGATTTCAAATTGAATTGATAAAGCCGGCCCTTTCTTCCAAGTTTTAAAACTCGTTGACTATCAGGACTGAAATCAACAAATGCAATACAGCCGCCGCAGAAGCCTGCTTCAATAGGAAACTCATAAACCTGTTGCCAGGTTTTTGTCTCAAAAACTCGGGCCTTCTGATTGTCCTCACCAATAGCCAGCCATTTGCCATCCGGGCTAAAAGCCAGATCGATTCCAAAACCGATGCCTTTTTCTGGCCCGACTTTTATGCTGTCAATGGGAGCCTCTCTTTTTAGGTCCCATATTATCACTACACGATCGTAACCGCCAACTGCCAAAAATTTTCCGTTCGGGCTGAATACTGCATCGGTCACAAAATCAGACATGGTTACCCTGAATGTTTCCAACCCTGTCGATACCTCCCAAATTCGGGCTGTTTTATCGGCACTTGTGGTCACCAGATATTTATCATCCGGGCTGAATTGGAGGTGGTTGACCGTGTGACTATGGCCAAGAAAAGATCGTATTTCATGGCCGGAGGCGGCATCCCATAGCTTGGCACTTTTGTCCCGACTAGCCGTTGCCAGGAATTTGCCATCTGAGCTAAAAACGGCTGACTTGACAACTTCACTATGACCCTTTTGGATAACTGTCGTCAAAGACCCACTCTGAGCGTAGGTGTTAACCATTGGACCTGCTGCAAGGATTATTAGGGTAATATATTTTCTGAATGTGTTCACAAGCAATGGGCCATTTTGTATTTTGCTAATGTGCGGGCAATATATTCCGGCATTTTTTTGATTATTTGTCATAGCCAGAATACCAATAAACGAAATTTTCACAAGAACATGATGTTTTCCGGTGAGCAAAATGAAAGTCATGAAATAGTCATCGAAGCAAACTACCGTGGGAAAAGGAGTGAAGGGAGAATAACCTTGATTTCTGACTTACAAACGGTTATTGATCATGTTGAGGGGGAGTTTAAGACAAAAGGTTTTAATGTCCGATATATCAGTGAAAGTTCAATGGAAGGCAAACGGGATTTCAATATGAGTAAGCCTTTTCAGAGAATAGGTGCAATAGAGATAAGTTTCTTTCAATATTCCGAACAGCTAGTTGCCTATTATAAGATTGATAACCTTTGGGGACTGGAATATCTAACTTTTGCCATTCTGGTGATCTATGGAGGTACGACCGGTGCATGGTTAGGTCGCCATGGAATTTCAATGGACATGATTCCTGTGATTACACCCCTTGTGTTACTTATCGGCTTATTTGCCTATCAAAGGATATCCAATCTAAAGTTTCTAAAAAGAGTAATTCATGACTTATTTGGATGACAAATGAATATAGGCCTGTCTATTTCGGCTATAGACGTCAGTTTAACGATATCCACTATACCCCTAACCCCTATTGGGGCAATCCATCGTTTCGAATTTGTGAGCGAGGGACTCCCTTTAGGGAATTAAAGGGTAAGTGAAGGTAAAATCCGGCTTAGTCTGCGGCTATGGTCTATTTGCGCAGGCAATTCTTACATGGCCTGAACCCTTCCTTAATTGCATCTTCTTTGTCCGTAAAAAACACCCTGTTCTCTCGTTTCATTCTCATGCCTGACTTACAGGTAAGCAACCCATAGATTTTCAACCGGATATTCCCAGCCAGACGAATCTTCTGAGACCTGATCAATACCGCCAATTGACTGTCTGTAATTTCGGAATGCTTAATCATTTAGAGTCATGAAAGATGATGCCGAGTGTATGACGAATTCCATCAGTCACTTCGCTCACGCCATGTCGCATATTAACCCGATAATATCCCCTAACTCCTTTTTGAGGTCTAAACTGGGTGGAGAGTACAACGATGTCGCCCTGATCAGGAGTCACAACCATGGCTTTGGATTGGGCCCTCGGTACCTGTTCAGTTAATACCAATTGACCTCCTGAGTAGTCCTTAGCAACCTGGTTTAAGAAGACAATTACCTGCAGAGGAAAGTAAACGTCACCGTAAAGATCTTGATGCATGGTATTATAATCTCCAACCTGGTATTTGAGCATCAATGGGGTTGGGCGCTCCTGGCCATTGTTTTTGCAATGGGTAATGAATTGCGAATGAGTTTCGGGATAACTGATGCCGGTATGGAGTGTGTTCATCCAAAGGTTGGCCAATGGAGCCAGATGAGTATATAATGTCGTCCTCAATTCCTGAATAATCAATGGTAGTGGATAATTGAGGTATTTATATTCCCCTGAACCGAATCGGTATCTGGCCATATTGATGGTCTTCCGAAACAGACGATCCTGCGAGTAACTCGCAATAAGGCTTTCACACTGAGATGATGGAAGGACATCTTTGATCAATGAGTGACCTTTCTTATTGAGATTGCCATAGATTTCACTCCATTCTATTGATTCCAAATTTATCATTTGATTCTGATTTATGAACCCCGGTCGATTGGGGATTGGAGAGACTTTTGTTAAGAGGCGTGGGCGTACAGTTGAGAAGATTCGTATCCAATCATCGCCAACTTGCGATTCTGACCCCAACGGTAGTTGCCAAACTCTCCACCACTTTTAATGACTCTATGGCAAGGAATAATGTAACCGACAGGATTCTTCCCAATGGCGGAACCCACTGCACGATTGGCCAAAGGTTTCTCCAGGGAGTTAGCAATATCCTGGTAAGTAGACAATTTCCCTTCAGGAATTCGAAGTAAACCTTCCCAAACTTTGACCTGGAAATCAGTGCCTTTTAAATGCAACTTCAGCTTGTCAGCCTTATTATTCTGGGAAAAGAAATTTTGAACAGATAAATGGTGATCGGCAACTTGCTCAATCAGGTT
>JAJCYL010000436.1 GCA_029262955.1 Cytophagales bacterium
TGTTTACGATTATCCTGAAAAATTACATATCGAGTCGAATGATGTATTTTCTTGGGCAGCAACTCTAAAAGCTATCAGGGATTCAGGTGAGTATAAAGTATTCCAATTTGAAATACGAAAGGAGGCCCTTTGGCGTAATGGCTCTCATATCTCAACAGAAGATATTGAAACAACCTTGAAGATCAATAATCTACCTGGAATCAATAATAGAAGAGTTCGGCTGAACCTATCTTTCCTCAAAGGATTCACCAAAGATCAGAATAACAATCAACTTTTTGAGCTAATAGCAATTGGAAGTAGAGCAAATTTGAGACCACGAATTGGTCAATTTTATCTATTGCCTAAGCATGTTTATGACCCTCATGATATCTTAGGAGAGTTGGAGTTGAAGGAAATTATGGCTGGTTCTGACGACGTTAAGGAGAATCCTGCTCTTTTGGAGTATTCAGACTTCTTGAATTCTAATGAATTTTTAAGTGATGTGAAGCGTGGGGGTTCAGGGCCATACCAAATTACAGAATGGAATGAGGGAAGTTCAGTAACTATTGAAAGAGATCTGAATTGGTGGGGGTTCAGTATTAATGAGGACCAATTTAATCTTTATCCCGATGCCATTAAATACCATGTAATTTCAGATGAAACAGTTGCCCTAATTGCTCTAAAGAATGGGGAAATTGATGTTTTTTCCGGAGTTGCACCAGCAGATTTTTTATCAATGTCGAAAGACCCTGGTTATGGATCAAAATTTCATTTTCTGAGCCCTACTAGTTACCAATTCATGTACCTGGCCTTTAACTCTAGGCTCGAAAAATTTTCACGCAAGACACGAGAAGCATTATCACATTTAATACCTTTTGATGATATTGTTGGTGTTGCAGCTTTGGGATTCGGCCATAGAACGGTTGGACCTATGAACCCCGTTGACTCAGTTTTTTATAATGATGACCTTCCACTAGTTCAACTTGACCTTGAGCGAAGTGAAAACCTATTGCGAATGGAAGGGTTTGAAAAGGAGAATAATAAATGGATAGATAAAAGCAAAAAGCCATTTAGATTAAAACTGTTGTACTCATCGGGGTCCGCTATTATTGAAAATATTGCATTAATAATAGGCGATCAACTTAAAACATTCGGGATTGCCTATGATTTGGAGAAAGTAGAGAGGTCACTTCTCATTAAAAGAGCCAAATCTCATGACTTTGATATCGTTTTGTCATCATTTCGGGGTGGGCCCTTAGCACATAACTTTGCGCCGCTTTTTGGAACAGAAGCTGCGGGACCTGGTGGTTTAAACTATTCGGGGTTCGGAACAGATGCTAGTGATAGTGTTATAAATCTCATAAATTATGCTGAAAAAAAGGAGCAAAAAATATCAGGGCTAAAAGAGCTTCAAAGAATGCTTTATGAAGAAAAGACCATGCTATTCCTATTCTTTGAGAAGGATCGCATCATTGTTAGCAAGAAATTTACCAATGTTTATGGCTTTAGCCGGAAGCCAGGCTATAATGTAACCAAATTCCAACTTGCTAACCCAAATTAAATTAACTTATTGTATGTAACTACATTGTATGTAGCTACGCATCTGCGGGCGGTTGTGCTTGATCTCTTACCAGAGCGATCTCCCTGTCAATCATCAAAAAGCCAAGACCTTGCTGATCAACAATATCAAATATTTCCAGGCATCTTCTGGCAATAGCTTCCTCTTCAACCTGCTCTCCTAAAAACCAGTTGAGAAAATTAGCGGTTGTATAATCTTTTAACTCAGAACATTTATCCACTATCCTGCTGATTGAGCGTGTAATCTCAATTTCCTGGTCCAATCCGATTTCGAAAACACTCCTAAATGATTCAAACTCTTGCTGAATCTTTCCAACTGAAGGAGTTATGGCTGTTCCACCCACACTACTGATATAATTGAAGATGCGTTTCATGTGCTGGCGCTCTTCATCAGATTGTATCTCAAAAAATTTGGCACTGTTGACAAAACCTCTTCTCTCACACCATGCTGACATTGCCAGATAGTTGAATGAGGATTTAGCTTCCTTCATTACTTGCTCATTGAGCATTTCTTCGATCTCTTCAGACAGAGACGTCCTTAGTCTTTCTTGTTTTTTCATTCGAACAATTGAATTGCCTGCAAAGATAAAGTTAATCGTAGCTTATACCAGCGAACGCATAAAATATGGAATCAATCTAAACCGGGCATTCCTTGAATTTAATGAAATGCATCCTCAAAATGCTTAATTTCCGGCTGATCACATTTAGTAATTGCAATTATGTCGTATCTTATTCCCTTTTGCCAATTGATTTCATGAATATAATTTTCAGATGCCTCCAAAATACGTTGGGCTTTGTTAGAGTCCACCCAATCTTCTGGGTAACCAAATCTAACATCAGAGCGAGTTTTAACCTCAATGAAGACCAATAGATCATCTTTTTTTGTGATTAGATCAATCTCAAAGCGGGAATGGCGATAGTTTTTTGCTGTAATTTGATAGCCTTTACTTTCCAAATACTGAATGGCCAATTTTTCTCCCCAATCACCAATTTTTTTGTTTTTAGACATGATCTATCTTTGACCAAAATTATACTTAAACTATCATTTAATTGGCAAATCCCATTCTCTACCCCTTAAAATTTGACCCCATTTTTAAAGAAAAAATTTGGGGCGGAAATAAAATCAGAACTCTCCTAAATAAGGACTATGGTTCTCTTACTAATTGTGGAGAAAGTTGGGAGATCTCGGGAGTGGCTGGTGATCTGTCAGTGGTATCTGCGGGTGAATTAAAAGGCCGATCCTTACCAGATTTGATTGATGAGTATGGTCCTAAATTGGTTGGCAGGCAAGTCTATCAAGAGTTTGGAAATAAATTTCCCCTACTTGTAAAGTTTATTGATGCCGATGATGATTTGTCGATACAAGTTCATCCCAATGATGAAATTGCTAAGGAAAGGCATAATTCTTTTGGGAAAACTGAGATGTGGTACATCATTCAAAGTGATCCAGGATCAACTCTTTACACTGGTTTTTCAGAAAAAGTATCTAAAGATCAATTTAGGGACTACAGTCAAAGTAATCGAGTTCTCGATATTTTGAATAAGGAATCTGTCTGTGCAAATGACGTCTATTTTCTGCCTTCTGGACGTATCCATAGCATTGGTAAGGGGATATTGCTGGCAGAAATTCAACAGACCTCTGACGTTACTTATAGAGTTTATGATTTTGATAGAACGGACAATACTGGTAAGAAAAGAGAATTACATATTGAGGATGCTTTGGATGTAATTGATTATGATGTAAAACAGAACTATAAGACTGATGTGGACATTAAAATCAATGAAACTTCTGAACTAGTTCAATGCCAATATTTTACTACTAACCTCTTGTCTATCGATAGTCCTGTAACAAAAAATTATGGCGCTATCGATTCTTTCAAAATTTATCTGTGCCTCGAAGGAAATGCTGAGCTCAAATGTGGAAATAAGAGGGTTTCGCTTTTGCTAGGTGAAAGTATATTGGTTCCGGCATGCTTTGATGAAATCACTTTGATACCCGGAGAGAGAACAAAATTGCTGGAAAGCTATGTATTAGGATGAGTGGTCAAAATAAATCAGTAAAATATGTCAAACTCGGTTTAATCGATTATGAGGAAGCATGGGACCATCAAACTAAATTATTCGAAGAGATAGTTGCCATAAAAATCCGCAACAGAAAAGAGCAGAGAAGGGAGTTAACACCGAATCATTTGTTGTTCTGCTCCCATCCCAATGTCTTTACCCTGGGTAAAAGTGGAGATGAGCAAAATTTGCTTGTTGATCGTACCACACGTGAGAAAAAAAATATTAGCTATTACAAAATCAATAGGGGTGGAGATATCACCTATCATGGTCCCGGACAAATAGTTGGGTATCCTATCCTCGATCTTGACAATTTTTTCACTGATATCCATTTGTATTTAAGATGCCTTGAAGAGGCAGTGATCAGGACGCTTAATGAGTATGGTATTGAGTCAGGAAGAATCGAGGGATTAACTGGGGTGTGGTTGGAAGCAAATGGCAAGAACCCAAGAAAGATTTGTGCAATGGGCGTCAAATCCAGTAGATGGGTGACTATGCATGGTTTTGCTTTCAATTTAAATACTGATATCAACTATTATAAATACATTGTGCCTTGTGGAATTGAAGATAAAGCTGTGACTTCACTCAATCTCGAATTGGGTAAAACAATCGACCAGGAAGAGGTGGAACATCATTTACTAAAACATTTGTCAACCATTTTTAAAATGAAAATTGAGTATGGAAAGTGAACTACGAAATCTCCTATTCATTGATATAGAAACGGTTTCCAACCAACGTGATTATGGTGAGCTTAGTGATCGACTCAAAGCTCAGTGGGATAGGAAAGCAGGTTTTTTGAGAAACGAGAACGAACTGACTTCAGAGCAACTATTTTCCGATCGGGCGGCGATTTATGCTGAGTTTGGCAAGATAATCGTAATCGCCTTGGGCTTTTTTCATTTCAAAGATGGAGAACCAATGTCATTGAGAATCAAATCTTACTTTTCTGATAATGAGAATGAACTTCTAACAAATTTCAAATCGGTATTAGAAACTAAATTTGACCAGGAAAATACGATACTCTGTGGGCACAATGGTAAAGAATTTGACTTTCCTTATTTGTGTCGAAGAATGCTGGTTAATCAGATAAAACTTCCTGATATTTTGGATGTAGCATCAAAGAAACCCTGGGAGGTCAATTATTTAGATACGATGGAAATGTGGAAGTTTGGAGATAGGAAGAATTTCACCTCACTTGACTTACTCACGGCCATTTTTGATGTTCCTTCTAGTAAATCTGACATCGATGGCAGCATGGTCAATAGAGTTTACTATGAGGAGGATGGGCTTAATAGAATAGCTGAGTATTGTAGTAACGACGTAATCGCAACAGCTCAACTCTATTTGAGAATGAAGTGCCAGCCTATTATTCCGAAAGAACTAATTCAAATCGTTTAATTGGTTTTGTAAATTTTTCTTGAAAAAATTATTTTCGGACTTGAGATTAAAAAGTTAATTAAGATGAATAAAATATATGTGGCACTTATAAGCTTGATATTTATCGCTTGTAATCAACAAACGAGTATTGAAGCTACTTCCGGAAACTTTGCGGATATGCCAGCAGGCGCTCAAAAGATTCCTTATCCAAATAATTCAAATCTTGTTAAGGTCGTTCAAAGCGGTGCTGACGGTAGAGTCATCCAACAGGGGGATTACTATGACGGATTGAGAAATGGTACATGGACGGAATATTATCCGAATGGAATACTTAAGACTTCGAGTGGGTACCGGGATGGAAAATTGCATGGAACCTACCTATCAGCAGACAATCGAGGTCAAATTATAGAAAAGGTAGATTTCGTTAACGGGCTTAAAGATGGCATATACTACAAGTACGATAGGGGTAAGGTTGTGCAGGAAATGAGCTATTCAAAGGATGCAGTTCATGGGGCATTTAAGAGATACTACACGAATGGCAATTTGCAGGAAGAGAGTACCTATAGCAATGGAGTACTTAATGGTTTGGCCAAATGGTACGATCAGCAAGGTAACGTAACACTTGAATACACCTATGAAAATGGGGAGTTAGTAGACAAAGGAAGAAGCTAGTATTTCAAGAAATGGGGGCCTTTCTTAATGTGCTTTGGGGGTAGGGTAAAATTTAATTGCCCTGTTATAGGAATTAATAGAAGAATGTTCCAAAGTCATATTTTATTCTGATTCTTAGAAAAAATTGAACTTTAGGTTGTGTCCAAGAACGTTGTTCTATACATTTGACAATTAGCGTTTTAATAATTCTTCAATTTATCACATAACTTGACAATATGGCATAGACCTCTACGTTAAACAAACAGGTACATTTTATGAATAAAGTTGTAATAAGTGATAGCCATTTAATATCACTTTACAAAAATGGAAACGAGGAGGCATTTGCGGAATTGCTCAAAAGACACAAGTCGAAGGTCTTTACAACTATTTATCTCATCGTG
>JAJCYL010000437.1 GCA_029262955.1 Cytophagales bacterium
CAATGGACTCTGATGTTAAGGGAGTTACCTGAGCATTATAGAGTGAACTTTGCATCACTTTAAGATGAAACATTAATGTCAATGAATTCATTTGATTGGGACAGATCATTGCTTTCATACTTCGAAGCCTATCTAACTGGAGGGACATTATTTCAGGGGTAACTTCTTCGTCGAAAAGCTTTCCTTCCCAGACTTCCCAGTTGCTCAAGTTATAAAAGAGGAATTCGAATATATCAAATTGGATGACATGATCTGAACGGAGGACCAGTTTCTTGATGTACTCATCATTTTCAAGCACTATCTTTTTAAGTATGTAGTAATAGGCACTCTTCGGTCTGGAATCGGATATTGCATTGGATTTTTCAGTTGTAGCAAATAACTGACGGGATGGATCTTGGGTGTTGAGATTACTTTCCATGCATGGCAATCCTTCAAAACTGCCACGCCCCTGATGTTCCTGGAAAAAGATTTTATTGAGAATGAGGTTATAAAAGTAGGGTTGATCAGGATAATCCAATTGGCAAAGGATTGATTTGGGAACCTCCCCCTTTGCAACCATTTCATAAGCAAAAGATTGAATATCCAACGCTTGTTGAACATATAGTCTGTTTTGTCCATAAGACTGAATGAGATCTAATACGGAAAAATGTGCTGCCACAATAATGTCCTTCAGGTTTTCACAAACAGGTTGTTGCCCATTCTTCATGATTTTGGCAGTTTCATAGAGCGTTACAATATGAAACTCATTAATGGAAGGTGGGAACAGGGTACAAACATGCTGCTTATCCACCATACCTCTCATCGCCTGAATTTCCAGGTACTTTTTGATGGCAAAAACTCGCTTGATCAAATTCCAATGCTGATCATGTCGCGCATTGGGGTTATACCTCTCTACAGTTCGGTTAAAATCAGAGAAGGCCATAGTTACTTTTTGCTCATCTGTCAAGCGCTGCGTAAGACTTAAATAAAGTTCAGCTCTGCGTTGTTGTTTCAGGTATTTTTCAAACCGAGCTTCAATGGAGTCGTTTTCAAACAGCTCTTTCCATTCTGACTGAGAATAACGATTTTGGAATGGGGTTCGGCTTAATTGTCTATTGAATTGACTCCAATCTTCCCTGGTTTGAAGACTAATATCAATGGTATCGTTGTTAGCTTTTTCCAGGGTTTCCATGAGTACCATGGCTCGCTCTTCCTGAAGGCGCATGTTAATGGCAGAATCTCCTTCAACGGATGCAAAGGCAAGAACCTTGGCCGTGCGTATGACCAGATTACTGTCATTGAGATACTTAATAATATTATCGATCTCTTTGCTATCATAACTGGCACTGGCCTTGTCGAAGAATAGTCTAAAATTCTTCTTTCGATTGATCCCAGACCTTGGGCGATAGGGTCGATACTTAATTCCTTCATAGCTAAGTCCAAAGTATTTTTTGTAATAAGTGAATCGATCAAACGGTTGACATACTTCATTATCGAGTTGGGGTAGCGCCGCTGTCACATCTGAATAAAGTGAGTCGAACTCTATGCTTGCGTAAGGGACTTTTTTACAGATAAATGACAAATAATATGGAACTTGTCTATTGAGATCCAGAGCTTTACCAATTGCAATAGGCCAGGAGTAGTCCTTCCATTTGACACCCAGTTTCTTCCCTTTTAAAACCAACTTGAATTCTTTACGCTCTTTCTTCTTATAATCTTCAACCGATCCACGTAAGCGAATCCGGGTAAGCTGGTCGTCCAGGTAGAGTTCTAAGCGCTCTTTTAGTTGTTTATGGATTTCACCACTGCTAATGAAAACTTGTTGTGGGGCATTGTTTTGATCAGTGTAATTAAAGGAAATTCCGTCTGATGATCCTGGGATATTTCTGGTAAGTGTGGTTAGGGTAGTAAATGAAGCAAGAATGTCTCCGTGATGTAATGCTTCAAGATCCAGCCTAAATCCAGCCTTAACGATTCGGGCATAATTCTGTCGATATTCTTCCTCCGATTCGTCGTTGAGGGTCGGTTTCCAGAGCAACTCATTTCTTACCTGGCCGTAAGTTGAGGCCATGAAAAGACTTAGTAGACTATACAGTAGTATCCTTATCACAAGTATTTGACCCCTTACAAACTAGCAATAAGTTAGCTAAATCCTTTTAAAACGAAAATTTGATTGTGATTAATAGTTGAGTGATTACCTAGTTTCTGCTATTGAAACTTACATAGCCGACAGCAAGATCTGAAAAGGTTTTTGGGTCTCTATAATAGACAATGATGTCGTAGTCATTCTCCGCCTCATAAAAAGCTCCTTCCAATGAGTATGGATGAGGGTCTCCATTCTCCATATAATACACATAATTATAAAAGCCTTGTTTGAGCTTTAGACTAGTGATGTATAGCTTCCTGTCCTGATTAAAGGTCATTCGGTTTACTTTCTGCCAATTGTTAAATGCTCCTATGACATAGATTGGTTTGGTTTGCTGAGGATGGTCAAGATAGAAATATGTGGTTATGTAATCTTCCTCAAGATAATCGGCACCAGGGTCATTATTTTCAATTACATAGCTTCCATTTAGGTCACTGTATTGACTGTAAATGTCGTTGGCCCTTGATCGATTTATCCTAAGATGGGCTGTAATGCGTTCGGTCCCTTTCTCTATGTTGGTAACGTTTTGTCCTTTAAAAGTGGTAGATCTTAAATCCGCCAGACGAAACTCATTGAGGGATGGGAAGGCATTTTTCCCGGTGAAATGTCGATAAACTAGTGTTGATCTGTCCTGTCTTACCTGAGTAGGAGTGAGCCCCTTGATCGCATTATCCCATCGCTGATTTTGCCTGATGATTACTTTGATATCATTGTATGGATTTGTCAGTTTTAGTCCCTGGTAATTGATTTCGAATTCAATTTGATGATTTTGAAACCGTCCGGTTGCGCCTGTCATTACTGCAATTTTTGGACTGATCTGCACTTTTGAGTCAAAAACTACAAATTTTCGACTGAGAATGAGGTCGTCTTTGTTGGCTCCTCGATATACGACTAAAAGATAGTTGCCCGGTAGTCGTACCTGGGGTACCTCGAAAGTATAATGTGTATAGGGGATTAAGGTGCTTTGAGAGTAATCATAGGTACGGATTGGATATTCGTTATAGTCTGTAATAAATTCCAAATCCGGCAATGTAGACTTAGTCCAATCCGCATTGCAATGCACGAGCTTCACATTGTAGTCCTGATAATCGGTATAAAGCTCGTCAAACTCCAGGATTAGACGTGTTTCGCCGCCAAGTGCTATTGCTGAACTTTGGACTACATCCTGAATGAACCCTCGGTTTGGGTAAAGAATATCAGAAAGAATATTTGGCTCATATCTAAAGTCTTGGAAAACCAGTTTCTTTTTGACTGCTTTCTGAGAGCTCGAGGTGGGTTGTGTGATTGGAACACAATTATTAAGTAGAGCAAAGACGATTACTAATGACAACCACTTCATTTATCCGGTAATATTGAGATCTTTTCCATCATAATAATTCATGTCCATGTCTTTTAATAGTTTGGTGTGCCAGGTGATTTGGCCAACATGATAGGAGAAATGTTCTACCACATGCATAATGATTCCAAAACCTGTCAACTCCATTCCCTGCACAGTGTACTGGCGGGTGAGATCTTCCGAGTTTAGATTACTAAAAACTTCTTTTACTTCAACCATTAACTGATCAAGCTCACTAAGCAGTTGATCCTTCGGAATTACTTCAGCATGATCAAATTCTGACTGACGCTCTCTTTGGTCGGCATGGCCACCTAAGCCAAACAAGATATACTGTCTTACGTTTCCGCATAAATGGAGAATGAGGTTACCCAAACTGACCAGATTTGTGTTGGGTCTACTCCATATCTCCTCATCGGACAATTGTGCAAAACACTTTTTAATTCTGAGAACTGATTCTTGTACAAGCCGGTATTCAGCTTCTTTTAGGATTATTTCTAGCATGCCATTTGCGGTCTATTAGAAGCGTAAATTTAGTTTAATAACTACAGCCATTATTACTGTAGATCGCTTTTTGAATTCATAGACCAAGGCCTATCTTTGCAAGCTGTTTTTAAAACCTAACTAAATCATAATGCACAATATTATATTCTTAGTCCCGATTCTTGGTGTCGTAGGCCTGTTTGTGATGTGGATGAAATCATCCTGGGTGTCAAAACAAGATTCCGGTAATGAAAAGATGAAAGAGCTTTCAGGGTAC
>JAJCYL010000438.1 GCA_029262955.1 Cytophagales bacterium
CATTAATGGTCAAATAGTTTACGTGGATGGCGGATTACTTGCTTCATTTGGTAAACCTGAAAAACATTAAGATGGTGTACAGTATATATAAGGTGAAGAGTGGAATTATAATTCAATATAATGGTGAATTCTTTTTACTGAAAGTAAATGATTGGAATGAATTTATAAATGATGACCAACTATACGAAAATCTTAAAAAGGAAATATCGACTATAGAGAAAATCAAAGATGGAAATCTGATAATTGAAAATGAACCTTTACCACCCATTGACAAGCAGGAAGTTTGGGCTGCGGGAGTAACTTATTACAAGAGTAAAGAGGCTAGAATGAGTGAATCCAAAACTTCAGAGGGTGAAGTTTTTTATGATAAAGTTTATAGCGCAGATCGACCTGAACTATTTTTTAAAGCTACAGCCCAAAAAACTGTGGGATCGGGTGATTGGGTCAAAATCAGAAAGGATTCTGACTGGAATGTTCCCGAACCCGAATTGACACTTTTTATTACTTCGAATCACAAAATTGTGGGATACACGGTAGGTAATGACATGAGTTCTAGAAGCATTGAAGGTGAGAATCCTCTTTATTTGCCACAAGCTAAAGTTTATGATAGATGTGCGGGTCTGGGTCCATGCATAACCGTTTCGGACAAGCCCCTAGATGGTAAAACCCAAATTACGATGCACATCCTGAGAAATGGAAGAACTGAGTATTTGGAGAGCATTTCTATTAATCAAATGAAAAGAAAACATCAGGAATTGGTTGATTACCTCTTCAAGGAGTATGAATTTCCATATGGATGCTTCTTAATGACCGGCACAGGCATCGTTCCACCTAATGATTTTACTCTACAAACAAATGACGAGATTAGAATAACCATTGATTCTATAGGTACATTAATAAACTTCGTGAGATGAGAAATGAAAATGAGGCAAAGAAGTTGACAAAAGATGATTTTTAATATGAAAGATAGAAACGTATTAAAAATTAACCGGGAGGATAATGTGGCCGTAGCACTGCAAGATCTAAGGTCTGGAGAAAATATTAATATTTATGAGGAGGTATTTCTTGTAAGGGAGGACGTTAGGGCTAAACACAAGTTAGCTCTTCAAGATTTTGAGGTCAATGAAAACATTGTTATGTACGGGCTCCCAATTGGAAAGGCTACTACACCAATTAAGAAAGGATTTGCCCTTTCAACTAACAACATACAGCATTTTTCAAAGGAGTATGGATTAGATAATGTTGGGTCAATTCAATGGGAAAAGCCTGATGTTTCAAAATTTTCTCCGCAAGAGTTTCTTGGCTACTGTCGGGACGACAATAGAGTTGGAACAGCCAACTACTGGGTAGTTGTCCCTCTGGTCTTCTGTGAAAACAGGAATATACAGGTAATGAAGGAGGCAATGCAGGAAGGATTGGGATATCAACAGGGTAATTCATACAAACAACAGGTCCGTTCTTTGATTAGTACTTTGAAGTTCAAAAAAGAACATTCTGCATCTCATAATGAAGAGAGTTATACCGAATCATCCCCGTTTTTCGAAAATATTGACGGCGTCAAATTCCTTAGCCACAATATTGGCTGCGGAGGGACGCCTGATGATGCGAGATCATTATGTGGTTTGATCGCTGGTTACATAAACAACCCAAATGTTGCCGGTGCAACCGTGCTAAGTCTAGGTTGCCAGGATGCTCAGGTAGAAATATTACAGGAAGAGATCAAAAAAAGAAATGCCATTTTTAATAAACCGCTCTTTATTCTGGAACAACAAAAGTATGGTACGGAGGAAAAAATGTTAACTGAGGCAATCAAATTAACTTTTGAAGGATTGGTAGAGGTCAATAAAATAAATAGGAAAAGTGTTCCACTAAGCAAGCTAGTTGTTGGTGTAGAATGTGGTGGTTCTGATGGATTTTCGGGACTTTCATCCAACCCAGCCATTGGTCACACTTCTGATATTATCGTCGCTCTGGGAGGAGCTGTGATTTTATCTGAATTTCCGGAGCTCTGTGGCGTTGAACAACGCCTCATTGAACGATGTAAGGATGTCTCATTGGCGACTCGTTTTATTGATCTCCAAAAATCCTATGCACGAAAAGCTGAGGAGTTTGGAGGTGGATTCTATTTGAACCCATCAGCAGGAAACATCAATGATGGCCTCCTTACAGATGCTATGAAATCAGCCGGAGCAGTCAGAAAGGGCGGAACATCTCCCATCACTGGCGTATATGATTATCCGGAAATGGCGCTTAGTTTAGGATTAAGCTTGCTCCGCACCCCGGGGAATGATGTTGAATCAACCACGGGGCTTGCGGGTGCTGGCGCAAATCTGATATTATTTTCAACCGGATTGGGAACTCCAACAGGCAATCCGATAGCGCCGGTTATTAAAATATCCAGCAATACCGCTGTTTTCAATAAAATGCATGATATCATAGATATCGATGCAGGAAAAATCATATCCGGTGAAGAAACCATCGAGAGCATTGGTGAGCGCATTCTTGAATTTTGTATTGAAGTTGCAAGTGGGAAAAGAAAACCTAAGGCCTGTCAATTGGGCCAGGATGATTTCATTCCATGGAAAAGAGGGGTTTCATTATAGTGGAAACAATGAAGTCTTATTGATAAAGATTATTAAATATTGAACATATGAAAATTAGTTGTCTTTCAGTTTCACTATTCCCGGCCATTAGTAACGGTGACTTAACTATCAGGGAATATGCGGAGTTTTGTAAGAGCATCGGGCTTGATGCTTTTGACCTGGGTTTGATTCTGCTTAAAAATCATACGCCCAAATATATTGATCAGATCAAGCGCGATATACAACAGGCAGGAATACCACTAGCCATGGTCACAACTTATCCTGATTTCACCCATCCAGATGCTTTTCAAAGAGAAAGGGAATTTGATTTCTTAGTCCATGATATGGCATTATCTTCTGCCGTAGGTGCGAAGTTTCTGAGAATTACAGCCGGGCAGGCACATCCAGAAACAAGTATTGATGATGGCATCGCATGGACCGTAGACTATTTCCGAAAAGCAGCGCCAATCAGCGAAAAATATGGAATTAAACTTGTATATGAAGATCATTCCAAGCCAGGTGCATGGGAATATATGGACTTTAGTAATCCACCCCACATCTTTCTGGAAATTGCAAAGCAAATTAAAGATACCAGCATAGGAATTAATTTCGACACCGCAAACATATTGGTAGCCGGTGAGAATACCACCATAGAAGTTCTGGACCAGGTAATTGATAAAGTTGAAACCATTCATGTTGCAGAGACAGGAACAAAAGGAAAAATGGACCCGGTTCCAATTGGTACTGGTCTTGTTCCTCATGAAGAAATATTCCGGTATTTAAAATCCAAGAATTTTCAGGGATGGCTTTGTTTAGAAGAATGGGGTAATCAAGGAAAAAATGGAGTGAAGGATGCGGTAGAGTTTGTAAAGTCAACGTGGAATGCCGCATAACAAATTAGTCAATAGACAATTATTTACAGTAAAAAATTAACAGTTGAAAAAAGTGAAAAACCTTCGCTGGTGGATTGTAGGGCTTGTCGCTCTAGCTACGGCAATAAACTATCTCGATCGGCAGACTTTTCCCGTAGCTGTAAGTGAAATAACAAAAGTTATTCCCATTAATGATGCACAATACGGAATGATCAACAGTCTCTTTCTCCTGTCTTACGGCACCATGTACGCGGTTGGAGGAAGAATTCTGGACTTATTGGGATCAAGAATCGGATATGCCATAATGATCACGTGGTGGTCATTAGCCAATATTTTCCATGGTTTTGTTTCAACTGTTTCAGGATTTGGGCTTGCTCGGTTTTTACTGGGAATCGGAGAAGGGGGAGGATTTCCTGGTTCCGCAAAAGTAGTTTCTGAGTGGTTTCCTGTAAAAGAACGGTCTATGGCATTTGGTATTTTTAATACTGGTTCAAGCCTCGGAGCCGTAGTAGCTCCGCCATTAATTGCAATCATAATCGCATCTCTCGATTGGAGGTGGGCGTTCATCTTAACTGGATTAGTTGGGATTATTTGGGTTCTGCTATGGATTAAAATATATGCTTTACCACATAGGAGTAAGTTTATAACCACGCAGGAGAAAACATTCTTAGAAAAATCCTTTCGTGAAGAAGCTGATCCTGATGAGTCGGTAAATGCAAAAACCCCCTGGTTGAGCTTATTCAAATACAGAGAGGTTTGGGGGCTTTTAACCATCAAGTTCTTCACTGACGCCGGATGGTTCTTTTTTATTTTCTGGTTACCTAAGTATTTGAATGATGAGAGAGGATTGGATATTATGGAAATTGGTGCTTATGCATGGATTCCATATGCATTTGCTGGTGGAGGAAGTTTCATAGGAGGATGGTTAAGCAGCTATTTGCTTAAGAAAAATCTATCACTTGATTTGTCAAGAAAAATACCTCTCGGAATAGGAGCGGTTATGCTACCTGCGTCATTATTTATTGCCGATGTATCTTTAAACATGGCCGTACTTTTTTTCAGCTTAGCAATGTTTGGTCATCAACTTTGGGCAACACTTGTACAAACTTTGGCAGCGGATATATTCCCTTCTAAAGTTGTGGGTTCCGTAGCTGGTTTAATGGGAAGTGCCGGAACCTATGGAGCAATGCTTTTCAGTTTGGCAATAGGTTTTGTTATTGAACGATTTGGATATAGTCCGGCCTTCATAGTCTCCGGACTCTTGCATCCTGTGAGTTTTTTGTTGCTCCTGATCATGATAAGAAAAATAAGCATGGTGAAATTAATTCACTCATAAGCGTTTGTAAAATTAAATTGAATAACCAATGAAATTATCAATTGCTATAGCCGACACAAATGCTTTACCAAGCGCTTTTGTCGTATTCAGAGGTTTTGAGAAAAATATCTCAAAGGCTGGAAAACTTGGATTCGATGGTGTAGAACTTGCCTTAAAAAGAGCGGATGAAATCAATCCGACAGTGCTTAAAGAACTTCTGGATGCGAGTCAAGTAGAAGTATCCTGTATCTCAACCGGGCAAGTTTATGCCGAAAGCGGCTTGATGTTTACAGATGAAAGAACCGATAGGAGAAATGAGGTATTAGAAATATTCAAAGAGTTAATAGACTTGGCAGAACACTTTGGAAAAATAGTCAATATCGGTCGCGTAAGGGGTCAAATTGGCAACAGGCCAAAGGCTGTGGTTGAGGAATTATTCATTGAGATTGCTAAAGAACTATGTAGTTACGCAGAACCAAAGGGAGTTACCCTCGTCATGGAACCGGTTAATCGATATGAAATTGATTTTATTAATACTGTAGAAGAAGGCGCAAAACTTATTGAGAAATTAGGTGCAAAAAATATGAAACTAATGCCCGATGTTTTTCATATGAACATTGAGGATAGAGCAATTGGCTCAGAGTTGTTAAAGTATATTAGTTATATAAAATATGTTCATTTAGCTGATTCTAATCGATTGGCGCCCGGTCAAGGGCATATTGATTTTCAGGACATTTTTTATAATCTCTTGCAATCTGGTTATAACGACTGGGTATCCGTTGAAATTTTACCTCGACCTAATCCTGATATAGCGGCTAAACAAGCCATTGACTTTTTGATGCCTATGATTCAAGAATTCAATCATAGCAAAACGTTGGTTTAGTAATTATACTAATCTCAGAATAAAATAACGCTGGTTGGCTTATGCTCTATATTTCATTGTACAGTCGGCATTAAATGAATTACTCTGGCAAAAAATTGAATTTCAGTCTTTCATCATGAATACTCTTGAACAAACCTGGCGATGGTTCGGACCCAAAGACCCCGTTACTCTTTTGCATGTTAAACAAGCTGGTGCAACAGGTGTGGTCACTGCCCTACATCATATTCCTATTGGTGAGGTTTGGCCACGGGACGAAATCTTGAAACGTAAAAATCAAATAGAAAGTGCTGGTTTGACATGGTCTGTTGTAGAAAGTTTGCCTGTACACGAGGATGTGAAAACTCAAACCGGGGATTTTCAAAAGTACTTAGACCGATATAAGCAGTCTTTGGCAAATATTGGGAAATGTGGGCTGGATACCCTGTGCTATAATTTTATGCCCGTACTCGATTGGACAAGAACCCAATTGAATACCCCATTTGGTGATGGTTCAATGGCGCTATCTTTCGATCAAAAGACTTTCGCTGCATTTGATTTATTCATTTTTAAAAGAACCAATGCTTGCGAAGATTACTCTGATAATCTCATTTCCGAAGCAGAACATAAATTCAAAAAAATGTCAGAGCCTGAAAAAGAGGAATTGACCAACACAATCATAGCAGGGCTTCCGGGAACTGATGAACATTTCGATTTTAAAAAATTTAAGAAAGCAATCCGCAAATATGAAGGGATAGATGCAGATGCATACCGGTCAAATATTGAATATTTTTTATCTCAAATAATACCGGTAGCATGTGAAAACAACATTAAAATGGCCATTCATCCGGATGATCCACCTTTTGATATTCTTGGATTACCTAGAATAATCAGCTCATCGGATGACATACGTGATTTCCTTTCAATGTTTAATCAACCTCACAATGGACTAACATTATGTACGGGATCACTAGGTGCCAGGCCTGGAAATAATGTGACTGCCATGATCCGGGAGTTTGGCGACAAAATTCATTTTGTGCATTTACGAAATGTGACCAGCTACGCTGACCAGTCTTTCATCGAAGACAATCACCTTGAAGGCGATATTGACATGTTCGAAGTAATGAAGGCACTTGTGGAATTGGCTGAAAAAAAGCAGAACAATAGACCACTCCCCTTCCGGCCAGATCACGGACACCGGATGCTCGACGACTTGAATAAAAAAGTAAACCATGGCTATTCTGCAATTGGTCGTTTACGGGGATTGGCGGAATTGAGGGGACTTGAGTTAGGAATCAGAAAATCATTAAAGACATAATTCTGATAAACTGAAAGCATGGCAATCCAGCAGAAAAGAACAAAATATGTTTATAGTATTTTTGAACGACTCCATTATAAAACCGTCTTTTTCATAATTACACTTGAAACTTGGATTAGGTCTATACAAATCGATACTTACCGATCTAACTTTCGCTTCGCCAAACAAGCAGGGGCTTCTCACATTGTGGTCCAATTGGTAGACTATATTAAAGGAGGAGATAACCCTTCTCTTATCCAAAATTATTTAGATGGATGGGGTGTAACCGAAAATGAAAACAAACTATGGGAATATGAAGACCTATATGCTTACAATCCGGGTTTAATCCGGGTTAAATGAATAAAGGCAGCTACTTTTACGCAACTGACTAATTATCAGAGTAGCTGGGACAGGACTTGAACCTGTGACCTTCGGGTTATGAGCCTTGTCAATAGTTTTGTCAGATTTTAAAATCTGAGTGCAAATTGAGTGCAAACGAATTAGGTAGATTGAATTTTATGTCATAAGTGTCTGATTATAAATGTGAACCCGGAGGGATTCGAACCCCCAACCTCCTGATCCGTAGTCAGGTACACTATCCAGTTATGC
>JAJCYL010000439.1 GCA_029262955.1 Cytophagales bacterium
GGCTTGTTGGCAGCGACCGGCCTCGCCTATTTATTAAAATGGCTTAACCCGGATTTACCCGATTTATTGAACAATAACACCGGTGAGTTTACCGAATTGTGGTATTACTACTTAGCTTTTTTATACCTGGTCCATTTACGAGATAATTTCATATTGGAACCAGTGGAGAAGGACTAGCACTACTGGTCTAATAATGAAGTCCTCAAAAAATATGCTACCCACTACTCATCTTATTGCTTCAAGTTGAATTATCTAATGGCCAGATTAAAGCCCTGGTTGGAGGTACATTAATTGATGGATTCGGAGGAACGCCGATTAAGAATAGTGTAGTCACCATCGATGGCGACGGGATATTGTTAGTCGGAAATACCGAAACAATAGATATCCCTCAAAAAGCAGAAGTGTCTAAATCCTCTAAATAATCTATTGGCTACCAGAGACTTGTAAATTAAAAGATGACAAGGATGCCAAATTCCTTTCCATAACAAGCTCGGTCTTCCATCTGACAATTTTCCACTGGTCCTTACTTAAACTCTTTTTTGCCGCAGAAATCTCCACAGGTCGACCTCTTACCTCTTCCAGCTTAGCATAGCGAGGGTTGCGTTCAATCTTCTTAAATGTGAAATTCTCGAAACGACAATCTAAGAAGTCGCCCATCTGATTGAGATTAATAATGTAACGAATTCTTCCGAACGGTCTTTCTCCGATAGCTGCAGCTTCATAAACTACATATGACATCTCTATAACTGCACTATCCTCAATGATCTTATATTTTCTTCTACTCGGCTGGAGTTCTTGAGCAATGGGTGTCAAATCACTTTCAACCAATGAGAATCGAGTTTCATAAATTCCATCTGGGGATTCAATGAACTCACTTCCTTTCCATAATTCTTGAGAATACCCTGAATTCTCAAGCAGGACCAGCAATAATGAAATGCTGAAGGCACGTAAAATTACAAGCAGAGTAAATTTTCCTGACATGCGGTTAATGTTGAGAAGATGTCAATTCTTCAGAAAATTAACATCCTTACTGCCTTGAATTTAACATTTTCGCCGCTTATTGACAAGCAAAAAACCGTGGCTTGGAATAACACTTGTCGTCTTAGTGCTTTTCTTCCACCACGGTCCCATTCTTGGAATGAACGTTGTCCTTACATCCTAAATTAACCTATGACTAAAATCTTAAAAAGCATAAACCGCAGCTACGAGAAATGATGCCAGCGAACTTTGGGGAGCCAGCTCATCATCCATAAACATGTCTTCTGAAGTCAGATCAACTCGGAATTCAGGTATGATTGTCAAATTCCCTATGTTATAATTCGCAGAAAGAGTCACGTCAAAAACACTCTCATCTGCAAGGATTGCCACCCCATCATCATCCTTGAAATACTCAGCTCTCAACCCCAATCCAAAGCTATCGGAGGTAGCTACCTGTAAATAAGCCGCTGCTCCATAAAATGAAGTTGAATAGGTTCCGTTGAATCCTAAATACAACTTATCGGATACATCCCAGCCGGTTGTTAAGTCGGTTTGGAAATAGTCTTCGTCATACAGGAAATTCAACCAGGCACCCCCGTTTTCACCCTCATAGCCAATTTGTGAACCCGCTGTATAGGTTCCATCAGGGTTGAAATCTGTGGCATCGGTTGCATTAAAAACACCTTGCATAAAACTAAAACCTCCACCTAAATCGAGGTCTACCTTCACTCCCGTATGAGAAAATGGGCCGTATGAAAACATATAAGAAGTTGAGTAATTGTAGTTACCCGTAGGTGAAATCACCTCATATCCCAGAAATGTATTGAAATTTCCCAGTGTCAAGGTAAGTGACTCACTTACATTAACATAAGCATACATTTGATTAATAATATTAAGTGCTGGTCCAGACCCAAAAACTGCCTCAGCTCCTCTTGGTCCAAAAGCCAGGTCAGCTACAAAGCCTGCCTTCTCACCGTCATAAGACCCGATGAGATTAGCCATGCCTAAAGCAAATCCTGGAAGATTGGCGAAAGAGGTGGCCGGTGCCAGGCTTCCACCATTCTCAGCATCATTAGTTGCATTTAAATTAGCTCGATAGTAAGAATCAACAGAGCCAGCGAAAGAAAAAGTTGGTTTTTCATCTGCTTCAACCTCACTCTGAGCTTGAAGGTTTAATGTTAATCCTACTAGTAGAATTAACGTAGTAAATAAGAATTTCATTATATTTTTGTTTAGATCGTTCATGAATTATTTCTAATAATTTGTGGATTTAAAACCTTGGCCCGGAAAGTTGGCAGACTTTCATGGGTCCAAGGTTTTTACTATTTATCAGGAGCTTACTCGTATGTAATTGTATATCCCCTAATTCCATGTTCCTGGCTATCGAGTCCGGATGCCTCATGTTCAGCGGAAACTCTGATGCCCATAGTTGCTTTTAATACAGTGAAGATTAGGAATGCTGCAGAAAATGCAGTGGCTCCACAAATGAGAACCCCATAAAGTTGAGGCATGAAGGCCATGCCTGTTCCAAAGATTCCAACGGCCAAAGTTCCCCAGATACCGCAAGTAAGGTGAACAGATACTGCACCAACCACGTCATCAAGTCTCAACCTATCAAGCACTACAGCAGATAAGACAACCAAAACTCCAGCGATCAGGCCGACTAATAGAGATTCGGCAGGGCTAATCACATCAGCTCCAGCGGTAATTCCTACCAATCCTGCCAAGACACCATTTAACACCATGCCCAGGTCAAGTCTCTTAAAGACTACATATCCAGCTAAGAAACCTCCAAGTGCTCCGGTGCAGGCAGCAAGAGATGTTGTCACCAATACAAGAGAGGTTAAAGCAGGGTCTCCGGACAAAACGGATCCGCCATTAAACCCGAACCAGCCTAACCAGAGCAGAAAAACACCTATAACCGCCAATGGTACACTGGATCCGGGTTTATCAACCACCTTTCCATCAACATATTTCCCTAAGCGTGGTCCCAGAACAATGATTCCGGCAAGTGCGCCCCAACCACCAACTGAGTGTACCAGGGTTGATCCTGCGAAATCATAGAAGCCCATGGCATCAAGAGCTCCTCCACCCCATTTCCAGCTACCAATTAATGGATAGACTAGCCCCACAAAGAGTAAAGTGAAAACTAAATAAGAACTAATCTTGATTCTTTCAGCAACAGCACCAGACACTATAGTGGCGGCAGTTGCCGCGAACATGGCCTGGAACAAGAAATCTGTCCAGTAGGTATAACCCCCTCCTGCATAGTCTACTGTGTTACCATTTTCCGGCAATTCCAGGAAAAATCCTCCAAAGGCAAACCAACCGGGTTCAGTAAAACCGGGATACATCAAATTAAATCCCACAATAAAGTAGGTAAGAATACCGATAACCGGGGTTAGTGTATTCTTGAATAAGATATTAACCGTATTCTTTGCTTGCCCAAATCCGGCCTCTACACCGGCAAAACCAAGGTGCATAATAAATACCAGGGCGGTTGCCAACATCATCCATATGTTGTTAGCAGTAAATACCGCCTCTCCCAATTGTGTGCTTAAAACAGCAGTTTGCTCAGCCAAAGCAGTAATAGCTGCTTCATTGGTGATGGCTGCTTCAGTAACTTCAGCTCCTGTAGTTACTAATTCGTCGTTCATTTCCATTTTTTGATACAATTAACTGTTAGTTAGGTAACATTTTGATGCAAATGAACAGGCATTGATGTTAACCGTTCATATTGAAGGTCAAACAATACCCTATTTTTAATAATTTTTTGATTATTTCAATAATAATGGTCCATTTTTTAACTTATTTTAATGGATATTATGCCTTTTTAACCAAATGTGCTTCAAAAACATACTAAATCATATAAAATATGCCAATAAAAGAGTTTTGGAGGGTACGATTTTCGAAATAAGTGATTGGAGCGTTTACGATTTCAAAAAATCGATCATTTTTGATGGTAAATTTTGTTCAAGATCTCCTTGCTCGGACCAATTGAAATATTTTTTACCCCAAAAGGGTGGTAGAATCTCTATAACTCAGACTCTGCCATACTGTCCTTTAAGGATTATTAAAAATATTACTATTTTAGTAGCATAGTGTAGCATTATTTTAAATCGCCTTTTATGCGCAAAAAAGGACTTCTAATAATTTCCTTCCTCATTCTAATTTTTTCAGCCAAGCCTGTCACTAACAACGACGGCTTTCTACCCTATGATCAATTAATTTCAGGATCAGAGTTGAGCGTTAAAATGGTTCCCATTACAGGTG
>JAJCYL010000440.1 GCA_029262955.1 Cytophagales bacterium
ACTGTTTATCCACAGCACTCTTTACCTAAGGAAGTCAAAGCTCTTGAGGCAATGGTAAAAAAAGACCTAAAACAATGTCAGCTATCAATCCATATGGTTGGAGAAGATTATGGTTATAGGCCTCGTGGATCCGATTTATCAACTATTGATATCCAGAATCGTGTTGCGGATGAATTCACAAAGAATATTGTAGAGGAGAACAAAAAACTCAAGGCCGCTGATCGTCAGGTTTTCAGTCGATTAATTTGGATTACACCTGACTTAAAAAATGTAACTGAGAGGCAGAAGATTTTTATAGAAGATTTGAAGAGCGAGGCTGCATTATTGGATGAGGCTGAAGTATTGCAGGTTAGTTTACAGGAATTCAAAAAGATAATTAGGGATGAGCTAACTACCGGCGGCAGGTACAAACTTGCCAGAGAGATGGATCGCAATGATGAGGAAAGTACTAAGGCTAGTAAAAGCCTGATTTACCTCATGTGCAGCAAGGATGATATAGGGTCTAGTGAGCCGTTAGCCAAATACTTGAAAAAAGAAGGATATGACGTCATGACTTCTACTTACAAAGGAGATCTGGTGGACTTAAGGTATTTACATCAGGAGAACCTTCGAAGGTGTGATGCATCTATTATATTTTATGGCAGCGCCAATCCTGAATGGATCCGGTCAAAGGTACAGGACGTGATGAAAGCGCCTGGCTTTGGTAGAAGGAGACCCATCAAGGCAAAAGCCATTTATATTGAAGGAGAACGAGTAATACAGACAAACTATGAGGATCAAGCCATGGTGATAACCACTAACAATGGTTTCAAACCGGATGCCCTCAAGCCATTTTTAGCTAAACTCAAAGAACCATGAGTGAGAACAATCCAAACGTAGCTGTAAGCGCAAAACAATCCGTTGATATCAGCCAATTCTTTAATCCCTTTCCGGGATTAAGACCATTTGGCATCGAGGAAGCGCACTTATTCTTTGGTCGGGAAGGTCAAAGTGATGAGGTGCTAATGAAACTTGCCGATAATCGATTTGCTGCAATTCTGGGTTCATCTGGTAGTGGTAAATCTTCATTGATGTTTTGTGGATTGATTCCAACCTTATATGGTGGATTCATGACTGAGGCTGGTTCCAATTGGAGAGTTATTGTAATGCGTCCGGGTGCTGGTCCAATTGACAACTTAGCGGAGGCCTTGCTAAATAAAGACAAACAATACAATGAGGCTGATGAGGAAGATCAGTTAATCAAAAAAACCATTACCTCTACCGTACTGAGAACCAGTTCGCTAGGCTTAATTGAGGCAATAAAGCAGCTGCGTTCACTGGAAAATGAAAACTTCTTCATCCTGGTTGACCAGTTTGAGGAACTTTTCCGATACAAAAGAATTGAAAGTGCGACCAGTAATATGGACGAATCTTCAGCATTCGTCAACCTGTTGCTTGAGGCGGTTAATCAGTACGATATTCCCATTTATGTGGCGCTTACGATGCGTTCTGACTTTATTGGGGAATGTGCGGTCTTCCCTGAATTGACCCAAATGATTAATGACAGTCACTACCTGATCCCACAAATGACACGAGATCAAAAGAGATTGGCTGTGGAAGGTCCGGTTGCGGTTGGAGGAGGGCAGATTAGTGGTCGTTTGATCCAGCAGCTTTTAAATGATGTGGGAGACAACCCTGACCAATTACCTATTCTTCAGCACGCACTCATGCGTACCTGGGCCTATTGGTCTGGAGATCATAAGGATGAGGAACCAATGGACCTCAGGCATTACAATTCCATTGGTACTTTAAGGGAAGCGCTTTCGCAACACGCGAATGAGGCCTATGATTCACTTTCCAAGCGTGAGAAGCAGATATGTGAAGTCATGTTTAAGGCTTTGACTGAACGAGGTTCTGAAAATCAGGGAATTAGACGACCTACCAAACTGGGCACCATAGCAGCAATAGCCGGTGTGAGCGAAGAGGAGGTAATGAGGGTAGTTGAGAAATTCCGGGAGCCAGGCAGAACCTTATTAATGCCTCCATACGGAGTTGAATTGACTTCTGAAACAGTTATTGATATTTCTCACGAAAGTTTGATGCGTATCTGGATCAGGTTGAAGACCTGGTTGGATGAAGAATCAAAGTCTGCTGAAATGTATCAGAAGATTGCTGAAGCAGCTGAAAGATATCAATTAGGTAGAGCAGGTCTTTGGAAAATGCCTGATTTGCAATTAGCCTTGAACTGGCAGGAGGAGAATAAGCCTACCATCGTTTGGGGACAGCGATACAATACTGCCTTTGAACGAACTATGGTTTTCCTCGAGACCAGCACACGAGCCTACGAGACCGAACAACGGAATAAAGAATTTCTACAGAAAAGAGCAATTAGAAGATCAAGAATTGCCGCCTTGATATTAGCCGGTGCGGCACTTATCTCACTTTTCTTTGTGGTTTTTGCGCAGATTAAGGCGGGTGAAGCTGAGAAACAAGCTGCTGCTGCGATTGAAGCTCAGGCTGAGGCTCAAAAGAACGCAGAGGAAGCTCTTGCTGCTCAAGCGGAGGCTCAAAAAAATGCTGATGAAGCTACACGCCAGACCGCGATAGCTAATGAAAACCTAGTTGCGGCTCAAGCGGCCCAAAAGTTGGCTCAGGAAAATGCCGAAGAAGCACAAAGACAGGCTACTATAGCTCAAGAGCAAACTAAACAGGCTGAGGCTGCACGAGCCGATGCTGACAGGCAGGCGGTCATTGCTCAAGAGAATGCAGATGCAGCCAACCTTGCTCGAGCATCAGCGGACTCAGCCCGTAGAAACGCTGAAAACCTTCGTTTTCGAGCCATTGCCCAGTCGATGGCCATTAAATCAACCCAGCAAAGAGATCCTGTAACCCAGGGTCTGGTGGCCATGCAGGCCTTTAAGTTCTTTGAGCAGTATAAGGACCCGACTAAGCCATACAATGGTGATATTTATGTAGGTGTATTCGAGGCGATGAAAAAGCTCTATGGTGAATCACTGAATACTTATGAGGGGCATTCCAAGTCGGTCAGATCTGTGATTTACAGTCACAATAATCACATTGTATATAGTGCTGGTAGTGATGGTAAGATCTTGCAATGGGAGATTGGCGATGCCGATGATCATAAGAATTTTACGGAATTATTTAATGACGAGGGTATTAACCGACACGTCGACGTCAGCCGGGATGACCGTTGGCTGGCCGCTGGATTGGAAGACAGGGGCATGGTCTTAATCGATTTGAAGAATCCCAATGCAGAGAAGAAATTCTTTAATCCTCACGGAGGGACAGTATATGATCTCGCCTTCCTGCCTGACAATTCTGGTATCGTCTCTGTTGGATTGGATGGTTTAATCAAGAAGACCTCCTTAGGGGGTGTTACCACAGAAATTGGTTCAACTGCGGAAAACTTAAGAGGAATTGCCATAAGTCCTAACGGTAACCAGGTGGCAGCTGCCAACCTGGATGGTTTAGTGGAGATATGGGATTTGGACAACAACAATGCCCAAAGAAGTCTTTATGTGGATGACAACGGTAGCCCCATTGATGCGCTGGCCTTTAGTGAAGACGGCAAATATTTGGCTTTTGGCACAGAAGACGGTGGTTTGACCATTTACGACTTGAACTTAAGAGATACTTTTTATGAAGATGCAGGTGCACATGGTTCTATGATCACTGATCTGGAATTCAGTAAGGACAATAACCTGCTGGCTACCACCAGTAGAGATGGGACCGCTAAAGTTTGGGTATTAGACAACATCTTCGAATTGCCAACTACACTGGATGATCATGGACAGATAGGTGACTGGGTATGGGCGGTGTCCTTTGCTCCTGATGGATCACACTTAATGACCGCGGCCGATGACGACCATCTGCGATTGTGGCCAACACGTCCTCATGAATGGGCAAGTAGAATTTGTGGCTATATGGGTAGGAATATGAATCAAAATGAATGGTTAAAATTCGTAGGTAATGATATTGATTATAGGGAGGATCCGGCGGAAATCACCTGTCCGGAGTATCCAAGTAACAATACTGGTTCCTAATCAATGAGATTTAGAATAGATTACTTAGTATAGGATGAAATTAGGTGTATTAAAGAAATTTATTGGTTTGGTGCTTGGTATGTTCCTCTCAGGAGAAATATGGGCGCAAAACTGTACTCAAATCCTTAATACCGCTACTGCTAACTACGCGGAGGGAATACTGAGATTTGTAGATGAGAAGTCATTTACTGATTGTTTTAATGCGGGCGGGTTTTCGGATGCTGAAAAAATTAATGCAAGGGTACTTGTGACTAAGGTGCATATTTATGAGGATCGAATTCCTGAGGCGGAAAAGGCTATGGTCCAGCTACTTCACGATGACCCAGAGCATCCTATTGATGAAGCATTGGACCCATACGAGTTTGTATACCTCTATGGGAAATTTAGGACAAAACCCATCTTTAGAGTAGGTGTTGGATTAGTTGGTACCTATTCAACCATGAATGTAATTGATGAGTTTGGGGTAGAGGATATATCGGGCAGAGAGTTTACAGATACA
>JAJCYL010000441.1 GCA_029262955.1 Cytophagales bacterium
TATATCAGAACATATCGGAGATTTCATCAATAGTGATAGACTTATTTTTGTGAAACATTTCGGATATCGTGCTGACTATCGAACAAGTATAGACGGTAATGAGGCTGATACGCACTATAATATTGTTTTAGAAACCACACCATATGAAAATTTCTTTAATGAGGACCTCTATGTTTACAATACTTTGGCTCAAAACTATAAAGACAATATGTTGTTCGGAACCATGTATGGTCATCATATATTACAGAATATAGACTCAACCTCCCCAGTTTCGATGAGCACCAAAGTATCTGAACTGAAAAATAGTTTGAGCCCAGGGTTGACGATTTCGGATGCAATATCAATGACTGGTCTTGTGAAAATCTCAGATTTTGAGAATCTACTCGAGAACCTAACATCTGATCTTGTTTTAACAGCATTTCTTGATTATAAGAAAATGGAAACGATAAAGAAACTGTTGGAATCTCATTCAATCGAATTTCATAACAAAGAGTTTTCAAAGAATATTCTGAGTGTCAAGCACAGGATGGGGCTATTAACTGTAGAAACTATTAAGGTTGACTCAAAGCAATGAACATATCAATCTCAGTAGTAACGGTAGTTTACAATGGGAAATCGCATATTGCTGATACGGTAAGAAGTGTCATTGGTCAAGATTACGACAACTTTCAATATGTTGTTTTGGATGGTAATTCAAATGATGGCACGTTTGAGCTTTTACAGAGTAACTTCATTCAAGATATTGATATACTAATAAGTGAGCCAGATAATGGTATTTACGATGCCATGAATAAGGCCGTAGAATTATGCTCAGGAGACTTTGTCGTCTTTATGAATTCAGGAGATAGATTTTACAATCCATCTACACTAAGCTTATTGTCCAATAATATTATTGGACATGATGGGGTATATGGACAAACGATTTTGGAATATGTAGATAATAAGGGAAGGCTGTATAATTTTAAAAGGAAACTTCATTCGCTGGAAAAAATTCATCGAGGACCTGCATTTTGTCATCAAGCATTGTTATTGCGGAAAAACCTAATCCAGAGATTTGGTTTTAATTTGAATAACTTGAAATATGCGGATTATGAACTTGTATACAGATCAATTTATTCAGGTGCGAGGTTGAAATTTGTTGATACTTTTGTCAATTATTTCCTGCTTGGCGGTTTATCCAGCAAGCCTGACATTCGAGCCTCATACATTTGTTGGATGTCGCTGAAGGATATTATGCCATTGGGTGGACATATATACTATGCAACGAGGGTATTTCTGGTCCTACCTGTCAAATACATCTTCAATCTATTGTTGCCCAGGACGCTAATTAATCAATTAAAATACAATAGTGGGTCTCTTTAAAATCAAGGCTGATACACTTTACCTCTTAAGCTTTGTTTTGCTGCCGATTGATAGCTTTAGCTTCATTCCAGTAAATTTTGAACACAGACCACTCTTCTTTCTACCCTTATTTTTATACTGGTTTTCACAGATTGGTAAAATCATTCAGACAAGAAATAATACACAAGCATTTACATTCATCATTTATTTGGTGGCATTTTTATACTCTCTACTCATAGTTGGGTTAACACATCAGGATTACGAACCTATTAAGAAATCGATTTTTTCGATTTCACTAAGTTATGTAGGCATTAGTGCTAGTCTTTGGTTTTTTGAGAAAAATTTTAAGCAACATGGGATCGAGTTAACCTTGGAGCATGTGACTCGCTATCTTAAGTATTCCTTACTATACACTGTCCCTGTTGCGGCTATTCAAATAATTGCCAATTTTAAGTTAGTTAGTATTTCTCTATCCCAGCGGGTGACGATGCTCTTTAGTTATCGGTTTAACTCTTTCGGAAAAGTGCAAATCGTATCAGGTGAGCCCTCAATGGCATTTAGATATATACTTACGTGTTTGGTGTTCGTCCTGTTATTTGATAAAACAAAGTACAGAAAGATGATTATGGCCCTTTGTGCCGGAATAATTCTTCTAAGCGGATCCTCATTGGGGTATGTATCAATCTTCTTATTTGTGGTGATTATTGTGATTATCAAAGGAACGTGGTTGCGACCTAAAGTGATTATTTACATCGTTTTGGTCATATTCGGTATAGGCTATTTTTGGGCTGCCAAAGATAGTTTGCTGCCAAAATATACAGCTCAACAGTTGAATCACTTTTCATTAATAGTTACAGAGTTGGACTGGACTATTTTCCAAGCTAATGGTTCTTTATTCCAGCGTATACTTAATCCAGTCATTGGATTTATGGTAATGAGTGAGACGTATCTACTGGGTGCAGGATTAGAGAGCTTTCATCTGTTTTACAATGATATTATCTATGAGCACTTCCCCTATGCAGTTAACCATGGAACAATTGCCAGAGTATTGGATGGTGAGATTTACATTACACCAAAAAACCTAGTGTCTAAAATTGCATCGGAATTGGGGATATTCTTTTTATTCCTTTTTCTAACTCTCTATGCCCACCTGCTATTTTCCATTCACCAAATCAAAGGAAAATTTAAACAATACTTTCATCCGCTAGCGGTTCTATTGGCTATGTCCATATTAATTATCCTTAACATGGATAGTTATTTGTACTTTAATTATTTGTTCATACTTTCAATAGTAATAGCATCAGTTGGATACTTAAAGACTAAAAACCCCAATGCTTAGCCAAATGTACAGGCTTCTCTACGTCATAGGCCAATACTTGTACAATAATCAAATCCAAAAAGAGTACGATTTTTTAAAGAATACGGAATTTTTGGGCAGAAAAGAAATTGATTCCTTTCAGCTCAAGGAATTGAAAAGAATTTTAACTCTCGCATACTCTAAGTCTACTTTTTATAAAGATTTGTACGACAAACACAATCTAAAAATAAATGAAATAAACTCTTTGGAGGATTTGAAAGGCATTCCTTGTATTGACAAGAAGCAGTTGGTTGAGAATAGTCAACAAATACAAATAGAACAGTCATTTGTAAAAATTTACCCTGCAAAGACTTCTGGTAGTACTGGACAATCATTAAAATTTAAGAGAAATAAGTCTTGGGATGCTAGAAATAGGGCTTCAATTTCATTGGGATATCAGTGGTTTAATGTTAAACCGTGGGAGCTTAACGGATATTTTTGGGGATACAATTTCGATACAATTTCGGTGATCAAAACCAGAATTCTCGATGCAATGCAAAACAGATTCAGACTTTTTTCCCTTAAGAAATCTGCTTTAGACTCTTTTATTAAAAAGTTGGAGAATGCATCTTATTTACATGGGTATTCATCCATGATATATGAAGTTGCTAAGTATACCAATAGTCTCAAAGCTAAACCGATATTAAAATTGAAATTGATAAAGGGTACTTCCGAAAAGATTTTGGAAACCTATCAAAGAGAAGTATGGGAGGCATTCAATCTTAAAATCATTAGTGAGTATGGAGCAGCAGAATCAGGTATAATCGCTTTCGAATGTCCACATGGCAGCCTTCACAATTTCTGGCAAAACGTTATAATTGAGGAGGTGGATAATGAAATAATAGTCACCAATCTGGTTTCAGACTCTTTTCCTATTATTAGGTATAAATTAGGTGATTATGTAACTATAGATAGCTCAACAAATTGTCATTGTGGAAGAAATGGAGTAATAGTGAAGGATATAGCTGGTAGAGTTGGTGAAAAGATATTGGGACATAACCACAGCTATCCAAGCTTAACGCTTTACTACGTATTCAAAAATCTGAATCAAATTGGTATTCAGCTCAACTATACTGCAGTTCAGCGGGTTAAGGGCGAATTGGAGCTTAGTGTCGAACAAAAGGTTGACAAAAAGAGCAGAATGAAGTTACTTGCAGAGTTTGAAAAATATTTTAATAATGATGTGATTGTTTATTTGAAGGATTCAGTTAGGATTAAAACTGAAAGCAAAAAACAGAAAGACTTTATTAGTCTTTTGGAAAAAGAGTTGTGATGATTGAGGAACAAGGTTTAGTCTCTATAATTACTCCCACGTTTAATTCGGCGAAATTTGTCGCTGCTACTATAGAATCTGTTATTGCACAAACCAACAATAATTGGGAGTTATTAATTACAGATGACGCTTCAACTGATGATACCGTTTCAATAATTCAAGGGTACAGGAATAGCGATTCTAGAATTGAGTTATTCGAGTTGCCTCAAAACTGCGGACCTGGAATATGTAGAAATAACTCTATTAAAAATGCAAAAGGTAAGTGGATAGCCTTTCTTGACAGTGATGACTTGTGGATGCCCGATAAGTTAGAAAAACAGTTAAATTTTATGATCAAAAACGATCATAATTTTACATTTACATCTTATAGTGCCATAGACGAGAATGGTTCAATTATAGGAAGTCAAAACGTTATAGCTAAAAGAGAAGTTACCTTTAGTGATATTCTAAAGAGTAACTACATAGGCTGTAGTACAGTAATATATAATGCTGAAAAGTTAGGGAAGTTATTCATGCCCGAAATTAGAAAAAGACAAGATTATGGTTTATGGTATAGAATCATTAAGAATTATTGCCCTGCAATGGGAATGAAAAAACAATTAACTCGATACAGGATAAGGAAAGAATCATTGTCGAGCTCAAAGATTAGGCTCTTAAAGTATCAATGGGAATTGTATCGCAAAATCTTTGGTCTAAACATCTTTTTTTCGCTCAAGTCTTTAATAATTTGCACATATTATTCAATTTCAGGTCTTAAAAATCGAGGATTATAGTGATATCAATCATAGGAGGTTCTGGTTTTATTGGAAGTAGGTTCACAGAACTATTGGATGAGGAAAAATTGATGTTTACCAATTTTGATATAAATGAACCTGAGCGGTTTAGGGATCAATACCTTCAATCAGACATTAGATTTATACATCAAGTAGAGGAAGTATTAAAATCAAGTAATCAGATTGTCAATTTAGCAGCCGAACATCAGGATAACGTACGTCCAATTGATTTATACTATAGTGTGAATGTGGAAGGAGCGAGGCAAGTAACTACTCTTGCAGAAAAGGTTGGCATTAAGAAGATAATTTTCACAAGTTCGGCAGCTGTCTATGGTCTACATGACAGTGTAGTTACAGAGGAATCTCATTTCAAACCATTTAACCATTATGGCAAAAGTAAACTTCAAGCTGAACAGATCTATATTGATTGGCAAAAGCGGACAGGTGGATGTCTAGTGATAATTAGACCAACTGTAGTCTTTGGAGAAGGTAACAGAGGTAACGTTTATAATCTATTACGCCTTCTAAACGATGGTAATTTTAAAATGGTAGGAGATGGTAAGAACAAAAAGTCGATGGCCTATGTGGGAAATATTGCCGCGTTCATAAAATATTGTTCAGAGGAAATAAATCAAGGATTGCATATTTTTAACTATAGTGATGGTCCAGACCTTTCGATGAATGAATTAGTGCAGATGGTATCGCAACAAATAAATAAAAAGCCTCCAGGAGTTCAAATTCCTTATGTTGCTGGATTAATGGCCGGGTATATGATGGATTTTATGTCGTCAATTTCGGGTAGGCAATTTCCAATTAGTGCCGTCAGAATTAAGAAATTTTGCGCAAACACTCAATTTTCCTCAGAATTGGCAGATGCTACTGGGTTTAAAAGAGAATTTACTTTGACAGAGGGTTTAGAACGCACACTTCAGTATGAATTTGGCCAAATGACATTAGCCACCTAATACTCTTTCCCTTTCTAAACTTTCTTTCTACCTTTACACCCTAATATTTATCTATGGACAGGGGGATATTATTCTTTATCACCTCTTTTGCGGTTAGTTTTGTGCTTTTCCCGGCCACTATAAAGGTTTTGAGGAAATATAACTTGTTGGACCCTCCTGGTGGTAGGAAGATTCACACAGAGCAAACACCGTCAATTGGGGGAGTGCCAATATTTTTTGGAATCATGTTATCCGTGATAATGTGGCTTCCATTAGCTTATATTGGTGAATTTAAATATGTCATTTCTGCTCTCATTATAAGTTTCATTCTTGGATTAAGGGATGATTTGATTGATTTGAAAGCCAATCAAAAACTTATTGGGCAAATAGCTGCTGCCTCATTATTAATTTTCTTTTGCGATATTCGACTAAGATCGATGTATGGCCTGTTTGGTGTGTTTGATATCCCAATTTGGGCCAGTTTTTTAATTACGACCTTCACATTTATTGTGGTTACTAATGCCTTTAATCTTATTGATGGGATTGATGGCTTAGCTGCGTCCCTTGGTATAATTGCACTATTGTTTTTTGGTGGTTGGTTTATGCTGATTGGGAAAATTCATTTTAGCTTTTTCTGCTTTGCGTTCGCGGGATCATTATTAGCCTTCTTAAATTATAATTGGTACCCTTCCAA
>JAJCYL010000442.1 GCA_029262955.1 Cytophagales bacterium
GCCAGGTAGTGGGCCAACATTTGACCATTTTGGTTAACGCTGATCATGGGATAATCTGCCCAGTTAGCAAACCAGTCTGTTCCCCTGGCAATTTCTAATGGGGTGGACCAATTTCCGTTTTCCAGTGAGGTATACTTCATGATGACGGTATCGCCAGCATTTTCTGTCCAGGATAGATAGAGGGTGTTATTGGGGCCTTTGGTAAGGTAGGGGAGCGAACTATTGTTACCAGCGGGGATATCTAAATTCAAAAAAGGCTTTTTTTGATCATCTGACTTTTCCTGATTGCAGGAAAAGAATAAGAGGATAAATAAGGAGTGTAGCAATGCAGTTTTCACGGATGCAATTTAGCCAATTGAAATGGCAAAAAGACCTAATAAGCAATAGTGATTGGTTTGCTAAATTAGAGATGACGGTGCTTGTTATTAATTGATTAATTTAGGTGCCTATGACTTATAATAAGAGATATGTGATCCATATCCAATTGGTATGCTCAATTAGATGAAATTGCCTCAAGCTCATATCAAGCTAACTAAAAACCTAGTTAAGGCAATACCAAGTAGGAAAATCGCCAAGTGGTTATTAACAGAGGGTTTTTTTCCTGAACAGTATGTATTGCCTCCATGTTTTAAGGTTGAAAAATTTACTTTCAAGAAAAACCCCTACTTCGATTTTTCAAAGAAGCAAGCTTTACCCTTATCAGAGATTTGTGAAATAACATTTCCAAAATCTCAGCTTACTGAAAGAGCTTTTGGATTAATCAATCACAAAATTTATCATGACTTAGTATGGCATTTAATGGATAATTGGTCAGAAGCGCAATCCAAATTGTTTAGTCCAAAAAATCGCATTTACTCATACTCCTTTCCAATTCCTTTGAATAAAGAAAATGTTGGTTCACTAGGCTCCCTTCGATCTGGAAGAATGATATACGAATTTATTGAAATGTCAGAGAGTGATTTATTATCGGAAGCCCACAAATTCAATTTAGCAATTAGGTCAGATATCAAAAACTTTTACCCATCAATATATACTCATAGTATAGCTTGGGCATTAAACGGTAAAGAAGAGGCACGAAAAGATAGATCCAAATTCAAGTTATTTGGTAATAAGATTGATAAACTTCTTCAAAATGCAAATGATGGTTGCACTAATGGTATCGCAATCGGTCCAGCAGTTACCGATCTCATTACCGAAATAATGTTATCTGTTGTTGACATAAAGACTACTCAACAATTAAAGAAAAGCGGTATTGATTTTATGGGAGTAAGATTTAAAGATGATTACAGGTTTCTGTGTCGATCAGAAGGTGAAGCTCAAGAGACTCTTCGAGTTCTTCAGAGAACTCTCAAAGAATTCAACCTTTCAATTAGTGAGGAAAAGTCAACAATCTCAGAGCTTCCAGAAGGGCTCTTCCGAGAGTGGACCAGCGAGTATAATTCGTGCTCTTTGAAATACAAATATCCGATTAAATATAAGATGTTTGAAAATACCTTTAGGAGGGTATTACTTATAGACAAGATTTATCCCAATACTGGGGTAATCGATAAATTCTTAAGTGAACTTATTTCTATGAAGTATAACCTAAAGCTAAAGCTAACCCAGAAAGAGGTGTACAAAGTATTCAGCCTATTGCTCATGTTAAAGGAAAGGAGATCAAAATGCCTGCCTCAAATTTTAGCAATCATAGAGCTTATGATTTCTACTTTCTCGAAAGAGAAAAAAGCAATCCAAAAGATTTATGAGTCCCTCAATGAGTTAACTGAAAGGAAATTCAAAAACCAAAAATCAAACTCTTATGATTTGATTTGGCTTACTTATTTTCTCAAATCTCACAAAAAGTTAACCGTCAAATGGCCAACAAAATTGAAATCCGAACTGCTCCAATCAATCAAATCAAACAAACAAAAATTTGACGAAGAAACGACCTATTGCAAATTGTTCAGGAAGATTGATAGCCCTGGTAAAAACACTCCTCTATCTAAGCATCTTAAAATTTTTCCGAAGGAAGACGATTAAAACTAAGTACTAAATGATCATTTTTAAACTGATATGCAAAACCAACAATTTAGTAGATATTAAGTGAGTCCAGAGGCACGTGCCATATCTGGCCATTATCCTCATTAAAACCTTATCTCCTTCTCTATCCAACCACAATTCAACATCATATCACCATAATAGGGGTTAAGCACCTTTTCTTCATTGCTTAGCCAATTGGCACCAATGTCAGCGTGTAAAAGGTGAATTCTTATAATTAGTTTCACTTTAGTGCAACTTTATTAACTTTGTTACGTGAGTGAGAATAAGAAGAATCGTACGGTAATCTTTTATAAAGACTACTTCGAAAAGTTCTTCATGAAACAACGAGAAAAGGTAAAGAACAAAATTATTTGGACTTTAAACCTTATTGAGGAGTTGCAAAAGGTTCCTGAAACCTATTTGAAACATTTGAAGGGTACTGATGGGCTATATGAAATAAGAATTCAGTCAGGAAGCGACATTTTTAGAATATTCTGTTTTTTCGACAAAGGGCGACTGATCGTTCTGACCAATGGGTTCCAAAAGAAATCTCAGAAAACACCAAAAAAAGAAATTGAAAAGGCAATAAAAATAAAAGAAGAATATGAGCAAGAACGAAGCTAACATACTGACCCTTGATCAATTTAAGACCAAGCATTACGGTGCAAAGGGTACAAACAAAAGAGATGAACTGGAAGACGGTTATGGAAACTTCAAAATTGGGACCCTCATCCATGAAGCAAGGTTGGAAAAAGGTTTAACCCAGGAACAACTGGCTCAGAAAGTTGGCACTACTAAATCTTATATCTCTAAAATTGAAAACAACATCAAAGAAGTTCGTTTCTCCACACTGAAAAAGATAGTTGAACTTGGCCTGGGTGGGCAAATTGATCTGTCAATTAAATTGTAATAATCAAATCACTCAAACCTAATCTCCTGCTCCACCACAATTCAATCATAACTCAGTTGGTTGACCGAATAAAAAAACTGCCGTCATGTTCCGGCCTGTCCGGGATATCCCATAATAAAATGTACGCCTACAAATGATAGGATTCCCCTACTAAATAGGGGAATGACGTTATGTTTTTTATGCGGTCAATCACATTTGGGAGTTCGCTCAGAAATAGTTGTGCAAAAAATCGTCTCGGGAAGGATGCTATTTAAGCATTGACTACTTCAAATGATACAGCTACGTTGTCCCAGCTGATGGTGATGGTCCCTTTTGTTTCATCAATCTCTTTTACCTCGTAAGTGAGCGACTCTATTGGCTCATCAAGACTAACTGGTTGTACTTTAATTCTCACTACATCTTCGGCTTGATCATAATCATCGGCGAGATGCTGATCCCAATTCCGGTTAATAATAATGATCCATTCATCCTTTCCAGGAATGGTGAACAGGGCATATTTTCCCTTTTCGATATTTACTCCGCCGATCATTACTGGATTGGGAAAATTGATCGATGTGGCATTATGTGCCCCGGTCGACCACACTTCACCAAATGCAACTAAACCTCCGAAGATCACTCGACCTCGCTTACTGGGTGAATTGTATTCGATATGAACATGGTTGTCCCCAATATTGGTCATGGCCATTTTCTTGGGACTTTTGGGTTTACTGTCATCAGAAGATTGAGCAGCAGCATGAGCTGTATGGTCAGTCTCTTCAGATTTTTCCTCCTTATTGTTTGGTGAAGTGCAGGCACTGAGCAGGCCGATTAGTAAAATTGCGTTTATAACTTTCATGTTTTTAATAGGTTTTGGTTCAAATTTTAGATTCAATTATTATTAATTCATTTCTTCCTCTACACTGCCACAGGTGAGCATCACATCTCCGAAGTATGGATTAAGCACTTCCTCCGAATCACTTAACCAGAAGGCTCCCTTATTGTCAAAGGCCATGGGGCAGAATTGCCTGTACCCACCGGTTTCAACCTGGTATTTTTTCAAAGTTTGATAAAGCTGATCACTAAGTGGAGAGAGATGTTGGCGTATTTTTTCAACGTCTTTTTCTGAAACCACCATTTCCGCAGTTTTCTGTAGGACATTCAGGTCTTTCATCCATACCATGTGCGCTTCACCCTTCACCAAACTCATGTCAACTTTATTTATGGAGGTCAACAGGTTCTTTGCAGTAGAGGCAGCCACTTTCGGGTCCGTGGCAACTAAAGCATCTTTTACCGGAATGTAGGCATCATAGATTTCTTTTAACTGATCTTTAAATGCCTGACTGACTTCGAAATTTTCTACCGAAACATTCACTTCAGGATGATCTGATTGCTGATGCTGGCTATGATCTTCCGTCTCATTTTGCATTTGCTTTCCTTCCTGCCCACCGGGCATTCCGCCATGGTTGTGGCCCGTTGAAACTGGTCCCCCCTCAGGGTTCATCATGCTTGGTTTTCCTGCCAATTGTGCCGCTGCGTCAATACTAAAAGTGCCTCTGATGGCAATTTCTTCTCCACCAGATAGTCCATCAAGAATGGTGTAGCCTTCACTAACTGCTGGACCTAAGGTGACTTCTCTCATTCGGAAGCTGACTCCGGCATCAGTGGTGTTTTTAACATAAACCACAGATCTTTTACCGGTCCACATCACTGCACTTTTGGGTATAGTGAGTGATTTCTCATCGCCAATCGATCCGGATTCGAATACTCCGGAGGCCAACATTTCAGGTTTAAGTTTCATTTCCGGATTTCGAATCTCAATTCGGGCCTTGGCCACCCGACTGGCCGGATCGACAACTGGATCGATGTAAACTACTTTTCCTGAAAAAGTCTCTCCGGGTAAGGAAGACACAGTGAATTCAATTTGCGCTCCTTTTTTGACCCATTGGATGTCTGACTCGTAAATATCAAAGAGCACCCAAACGCTGGATAAGTCAGAAATAGTGTAGAGGCTGGCCCCCTGCTTAATGTAATCACCCAGATCAACCATTTTACGATTAACATAACCGGATTTTTCAGCATAGACTGGAATCTCGATAATGGGCTCTTTATTTTTTAAAATCTCTTCGATCTGAACATCGGTTATTTTCCAGAAGGTGAGCTTTTTTCGGGCAGCTTCATACAAAGCAGGTTGAGTTGCTTTCAATTTCTGCGCTTCAAATAGTTCATTTTGCGCTGTAACCAGGGCAGGAGAGTAGATAGTGGCCAACCTTTGACCTTTGCTTACATATTCACCGGTGAAGTTTACCTGAAGATTCTCTATTCTACCCGGAATGTGGGAAGACTGAGTAAAATGCCGCCTCTCGTCAGCCATCACTTTTCCTGTAAGTCTGATCGATTTTGAATTGGATGACTGATCAACCACCGCGGTGGCAATGCTAGCCAACTGCATTGACGTACTAGACATATTTATTGCCATTGGATCAGAGCTTTCTTCGTCTGATTGAACAGGAATCAAGTCCATACCACAAAACGGACAGGAGCCGGGTTCTTTTAGCCTGACATTTGGATGCATGCTACAAGTCCATTCTTCAAACTCGTTTTCATGTTGATGATCTGAAATTGATGTACTGATGGTTTGATGGCTTGATGGTTTGATGAGCCATCCGATGAGCGCTCCTATAATGAGGGTGAGCCCGATAAGTATGTACTTATTTTCTGTTAAATTTTTCATAATCTATTTCATTTTTAACCTCGTAGAGGCTATGATTTTGCTTAATAATTTTTGGATTGAAAGTAATTTCACTTGAATATCTGCTGGAGGGTTTGGATAAGAACTAGACTCTTTACAGAGTAATAGCCAGTATTCTGTTTCCTCAGCCTCCTTTTGCGCTATCTTGAGTTTATGGACGAAATCCGCTCTACTCTCACTACCCTGAGCTTCACGAATGTTAGCGCCAACACTCGTTCCTGACTTTAGAATTTGTCTCCCAATTACAAATTTTCTGTTTTGTTCAAGTACCTCGCTAAAATCAATGATCAGCAAGGCCAGCGCAAAACTTACATCTAATACCTCATTTTTTCTTTCCATTTTCTTACTCATATAATCAGCGATCAACCCATCAATAAATCAACCCAATCAACCCATCTGCACATCCACCCATCATCACATCAACCCATCAACCCATCAACAAATCAACCCATCAATTAGCGATAACATAATCAATATTGGCCAGGACGGTGCTCAGCCTTGTTTTCGCTTTAATATTTTCTTTTTGATAATTAATCAGTTGAATTTGAATGCGAACCAATTCATCCAGGTTCTTACCTGAATTAGTGAACTCAGTTAATAACAATTCCTGTATTTGCAGCGTTTCCGTTGTTAAATTTTCATATAAGCTTATCAATTGTTGCTGTTTCCTTGCATCAAAAGCCAGGTTTTCGAAGGAAGTAACCAGGGTATTTTGAGTATATGTAGTTGAAGCTTGTAGCGACTCAATCTGAAATTCAGCTTCTTTTTGAGCAGCCTTATATTTACCGCGAAAGATTGGCAGCCCAATGGAAACCATAGGCATGAGTGCATTTCTACCATTTCGTGGGACATTCATATCTGTCCGTTCTTCTACCAATACATAGTCCAGTCCAAAACCCAGCTTGGGCATTCCCTGTTTTTTCACTGCATAGATCTGTTTTTCCTTCGATTGAATCTTAAGATCAAGCTCCCTCAAAAGGGGGTGAGTGTCCCATTGGGTTGGCTGAGAAAGTAGCAGATCATTGCGGTCCGGAAAATTGTTCAGATTGATTGCCGCAGTATCATTGCGGTTTAATATTTTGTTGAAAGTCACAACCAGGGGCTGCCTCATTTCTTCTAAAATCCTGATTTGTGTCTCACTTTCCTGAATTCGCAAATCGACCCTTAGAACATCAGCCAGGGAGGTTAATCCATTCTCAAAACTGGAAGTTGCCAACGACTTCCAGGTTTCAAGAATCTGCTGACTTTCCTGTTCCAGGCTAATCAGTTCCTCCACCTCTAGTAATGGATGGTACGCCCTGGCCACCTGGAATTCGATATTATTTTGTT
>JAJCYL010000443.1 GCA_029262955.1 Cytophagales bacterium
TTTGGTATTTCAACTCCAAGGATGGATTGAGATGCATAGCTGTGGTTCAGGATACTGGTTACTATTTGCACCCTGTTCCCATTCAGGTGTCCCCGTAATGCTGATACACGCATCTGATCAATGCCGGAAGAACCCTTGTTCTTCTCAACTTGTCTGCATGCTTTCAGTAGGTTCTTTCCTGTTACTACTTGCTCTATCATCCTTTTCTACTTCCTGTCCCGCTCCCAATAAGGCTACCCCATTAAAAAAAAATGAGCGCTCCTTTTCAGGTTTGGAACTACTTCACGTTCGGTCCTTCATCAATTTGTGAGTCCATCCGTTTCTTTATAGCGGCTCGTTACTGTTGACTACTATGACCTCTGCTGACTTCTTGGTCTATAGGAATACCGAACCTAATCCAATCCACCCTACAGGCTGGCCCATCACTAAAAATGTCCACCGGACATTTTCTTAACGCTCTGTCCTCCAGGTAAGAACACATTCCCTGCCTCGTCCGTCAGGCGGGCTTTACCCAATATCCACTGAATCTACCAGCTAAGCCTTTTGTACTCTTCGGACGTTGGTATGATGTGTTACCTTATCCGACTTAACCAGCCTCTTATTCAGTTCCTGTTCGTTGGAACCGGGTTTTGCAGTCTCGCTTCCTTCAGTGCATACCTCACGGTAAACCACCTTGCGACTTGCTATACTTCGGGACACGACTCCCGTGTATGAGGGACTTACACCCTCTGGAATAATTTGCTATCTTAGATAGCAGGTGTCCATGCTGGGCACACACAGACACTATCATCAATAAGCTTACTGAGTTGTTTGCAAAGGCTAGTGTGATCCGATACTTTTATAGAAATTTACAAAGTCCAGCTTACGGATGATAGTTGGACGTTATATAAAATTTGCCTCAATGAAGATTCTGCTAGTTAAAACGATAATAATATGCTGCATTACAAACTTAATCGCACAAGTAAAACCTGATCCCAATTACGAGGTGAGGGAAATGGGGCTTTCTATTGAAGATATTCGTAATATTTGTTACACAGCCGAGACAGGAGGCGATACGTATGAAGAAGACTGGAGGGTATCCCCAATGGAAGAGCTTATTTATGAGATAGAAGGTATTGATTACTCTGACGCAATAAATGACCCTGTGAAGAAAGAAGAATACAGGAGTATCTTGAGAAAGGTTTGGAGAGAAAAATATTCCAACTGCTTTTGTAAGTTGGGTCCCAAAATATATGGTCCGCCAGCCGCCATCATGATATATAAAAGAAAGACTGATTTTTTATGGGATTCTTTTGGTTTGCGAGATTTAATTGATAATTATAGACCCGGTATAGAGGGAATTAACGATATCATCTGGATGGACTATTATAACAAAAAGAAAGGTACGCTAGTGGATTACGTGTACTATGTAAGAGATGAGAGTGGAAACCATACTGCTGCACAAAACTCAGACTTTCGTGACCACCTCACTGGGGTGGAAGAGAGACTTAGGAGTTTGGGCGGCAAGAGAATGAAAGAAATGGCTTCTGAATAAATAGAACCACAGAGAGATAAAAATTACCTCAATGAAGATTCTGCTAATTAAAACGATGATAATATGCTGTATTACAAACTTAGTCGCACAAGTAGAACCTGACCCCAATGCCGAAGCTTTTGCTGCTGGGGTTTCTGAAGATGCGCTTAGTTTGTTATGTCACGCTGCAACTGGTAATGCGGAAGTATTTAATAAAGATTGGCGGAATGTGATACCAACAACCGAGCTTATTTATATGCTTGAAGATATTGACTTTGGGGCTGTATCGAAACCAGAAGATTTGGAAAAAAGGGAAGAATTTCGAAGAGCAATGGTGCAAAAGTGGATTGGGAAGTATTCCAAATGTTTTTGCGAATTGGAAGATACTATTTATGGTCCACTGGCAGCAATGATGATTTACACACGTAATACTGAATTTATTTCCCGCTACTACGACCCAAAGAATAGCTATGACATTGATGTCAATGAGATTATATGGGTAGATTTTTACAACAATAAGAAAGGAACCTTGTTGGATTATGTCTATTTTGTTAGGGATGAAAGTAATAATCATACAGTTGAACAGTCAAATGACTTTTGGAGATATTTGACAAATTGGGAAAAGAAATTAATCCAATGGGGTGCTAAACGAATGAATGAACTTTAAAAATTTGAAATATGGATGAACTCAAAGAAAAATTTGAAAAACTTAGGTCGGAGTTTCAAGATATTAAGGTTAATCACAGAGTAGCGAAAATATTGGGAGGGATTTTAGGAATTGGGCTCATATTCAGTCTTACAACATTTTTTCAGGCTCAAAAAGAGCTGGAATTATACAAAGAAGAGGTCAAGTCATTGCGCATTGAGGTCCAACTTCTTAGAGACAGTATTGGAACTGCTCAAGAAAGTTTTACTGAACGGATAAATCAAGAACTTGCAAGTAACATCGAAACGATTAAAAATGAATTAACAGTACATGGACAAACTGTTCAAAACAGTATAAGCGGAGATGAACTATCATTAATTTGGGATAATATTACGGAAAATGATTATCCATTCGAACCGGAAAAGCAATACAGAATTTATCTTTCAACTTACGATAAAGGACAACCAGCGTACATGTACCCAACGGTAATTAATCCCGATTATATTTCAGTTTCAATAAGCCAATTTAACTACCTAATAATTAAATCGGGTACTAAGAATAGCATTGCCAATACTGACATTGATGGCTCCATTAATCGAACCATAAGAGTGGAACGTTTGAGGAATTAATCAAATCGGCAAAAGATTATATAGTCGAGTAGCCAGCCCCGCCAGTAAAAACTGACAGGGAGAGGCTCTCACACCACCTGCCGTACGGTTCTCGTAACAGGCGGTTCGTTAAGCATACCATAGCTCTTTACACCAGCTATAGCTTCACCGTAGTTTAAGATAGGGCTAGCCCAAAGTTTTCACTTTGCAGCCTCCCTATCGAATTTCGGGCGACTTAACGTTCGGTCCTTCATCAACTCGTGAGAACTCCCCGATCATTTTCGGGGCTCATTCCTGTTGACTACTATGACCTCTGTACTCTGTCGCCGAAGCTTTTTAGCGTAGGAGCCTGACTTCTTGGTGTATAGGAATACCGAACCTAATCCAATCCACCCTACAGGCTGGCCCATCACTAAAAATGTCCACCGGACATTTTCTTAACGCTCCGTCCTCCAGGTAAGAACACATTCCCTGCCTCGTCCGTCAGGCGGGCTTCACCCAATATCCACTGAATCTACCAGTTAAGCCTTTTTCACTCTTTGGACGTCAGTATGATGTGCTACCTCATCCGGCTTAACCAGCCTCTGTATTCAGTTCCTGTTCTGCCTGCCCTCAACTTGATTGGGGGTTGGAACCGGGTTTTGCAGTCTCGCTTCCCTGCCTGCAGGCAGGCTTCAGTGCATACCTCACGGTAAACCACCTTGCGACTTGCTAATACTTCCGGGCACGACCCCGGCGTATGAGGGACTTACACCCTCTGGATAATTTGCTATCTTAGATAGCGGGTGTCCATGCTGGGCACACACAAGGGCTAAGAAAACATAGGGGTTCGGTGGTAATCGGAAGTTCAGAGCTTTTGGATAGTCCGCCAATCCAAAATTTTGATTGTATGTTAGATCTAAAAATCATAGATCACAGTTCATAAATCTGATATCATAAATCCCTTCATTCTGATTGCCTGCCTGCCAATAGTTAGGCCTGCGATAGCCTCTCTGAATTAATCACATCAGTCGATTTAACCATTGAACATCTAAAAAGAGTGACAATTGGAATTTAGTGATTATTATTAAATCCAGCTTTGTGCTGCTCTTTAATGATAACATGCCAATTATGAGTGATCACCAATTCAGCCTATATGACTTGAAAGTAGAGACCATCGAAGGCGACAAACCTTTCGTTTGTGCACATACCGCAGGACATTCATTTGAAGTAAGAGGCGAAAACCTTCATTTCAAGACTGACGAGCCCTTTTCATTGTATGCACTTGCCGCTTTATTGCCTCTACTACCTACTAAGCAACGACCGCTTAATCAATTTGATTGGATGGCCACCGATCACATTATTGCCTGCCCGGATCCCCACTGTGGAGCACAATTTAAAATTAGTCGCATTGGGAAGCAGATCTTTAACAGAGATGATACCACCATCGTGCCTCTGCCAGATCAAAATGATTGGATTGAAGAATGAGCATTGAAAAATTTACATTAACTGAGGCCTTTGATATTTCTCGTATCATCAAAGGTGGTTGGCAACTCTCAGAAGGCCACAGTTCCAAAACAAGCAGCAACCCAATTGAGGATATGCTGGCTTTTGTTGATGCCGGAATTACCACCTTTGACTGCGCTGACATATATACTGGAGTTGAGGAATTGATTGGTCAATTCAGGACTGAATACAAGAGGCAAAAAGGTCAGGACCCGGATATTAAAGTACTTACCAAGTTTGTACCCGATTATAATAAGTTGTCTACCCTTAAAAAAATAGATGTTGAAAAAATAATTGACCGGTCTTTAACTAGACTGGGCCAGGAAAGACTCGACATGGTGCAGTATGCCTGGTGGACCTATGATATTCCGGGGTGGGTGGAGACTGGCCTTTGGCTACAGGAAATTCAACAAGCCGGTAAGATCAACCTGATTTCCACCACAAACTTTAATACTCAGACTACCCGAGAAATTATAGATGCTGGTGTAAAACTCGCCACTTGTCAGGTGCAATATTCTCTCCTTGATAACCGTGCAGAAAAAGAGCTGACCACACTTTGCGAAAAGCATGATATCCAATTGTTATGCTATGGTACGGTGGCCGGAGGATTTTTGAGCGAAAAATGGCTAGGAGTAGCAGAACCTGAATCAATGCTTGAAAATCGCTCTCTCACCAAGTACAAATTGATGATTGACGAATTTGGGGGGTGGGATTTATTTCAAAGTCTTTTGAATACACTGAAAAAAGCAGCTGACAAACACCATGTTAGCCTCACCAATATTGCCACTCGATTTATTTTGGATCAACCCCAAGTTGGTGGAGCAATCATTGGAGCAAGAAATGCCAGTCATATCCAGAATAACCTCCAGACTTTTGGCTTTCAGTTAAATGCAGACGACTTAAAAGCAATCAAAGATATTCTCTCCCAAAGAAATACGCCTCCTGGTGATGTCTTTGATATTGAGAGAGACAAGGAAGGTCGGCATGGTAGAATCATGAAATATAACCTCAACAAAGATTAGCCAGACATCAAAGTCTCTTCGGAGGAAGGGAATAGTGCGTTCCTTTATTGGTGACTTAATGTAATTTTAAACGAGTGATAAACTCGTGCTATATTACCTATTCTCATAAAAAAGTTATTCAATCGACAATCTAATGTCCAATACATCTTCACGACTATGGTCTTCCAATTATTTATTTCTCCTGGCTTCGATCGGAAGTACTGTCGGTTTATCCAATATCTGGAAATTCACCTACCTGGTTGGTGAAAACGGGGGTGGTGCATTTGTATTGATCTACCTGATTTCACTGATTAGCCTCGGTATACCAGTACTGATGGCGGAATTTATGATTGGCAGGATGGGCGGGAAAAGTATGGTTGGCAGCCTGCTTGAACTTTCGAAACAGGAAAATATTAGTCCTCACTGGCAGTATTTTGGTTGGATAGCCATGATAACCGTCTTTCTTGTACTCAGCTTTTATTGTGTAATCGCAGGCTGGACGATTGATTATACCATTTCCGCACTTTCGGGATCACTTGGGAGCCTGGACGCCACTTCTGCGGTTGAATTTTACAATAACATCTTAGCCGACCCGATGAGGATGATCCTCTTCCAGGGCATTTTCGTTTTAGTCACCACCTGGATAGTAGCTAGAGGCGTACATGGCGGGTTGGAAAAATCAACAAAATGGATGATGCCTGCTCTCTTTGTCATTCTCATCATTCTACTAATTTATTCGATGATAACGGGAGAGTTTTATAAAGCACTGACTTTCATGTTCACTCCTGATTTTTCAAAAATAACAGCACCAATAGCTATGACGGCTTTTGGGCAGGCCTTCTTTTCTCTGGGTGTTGGGGTTGGAGTCATGCTTACTTATGGAGCTTACATGCCCAAGTCATCATCTATTTTCCGGTCAGCAGTCACCATCTCACTGGCAGATGGTTTAGTTGCTGTCGTAGCTGGCTTGGCTATTTTCCCAATCGTTTTCCAGTATGGACTGAGTCCTACCGAAGGACCGGGACTATTGTTTATGACTTTGCCTATTGCCTTTGCCCAAATGCCGATGGGCAACCTAATCGGAGCACTATTCTTTCTTTTGCTTGTATTTGCAGCGCTCTCCTCGTCCATATCATTGTTAGAATCCATCATTTCTCGCCTTGAGGAAGTCTCAAGTCTTGGTCGTAAAAAAATTACTGCAATCGCCGGATTCCTGCTTTGGGTAGT